>CAZOGP010000001.1:0-27667 GCA_964579775.1 uncultured Candidatus Saccharibacteria bacterium
TCGCGGAAGTTGTATCAATAGAGATATCAGTTCCGCCGCTCGCGGGCGTAACCGTCGCCGCCGCCAAAGCCGAATTAGGCGCAAAAAATCCGCCAATCATAAAGATTGCGGCAACGGCTAAAAATACTCCTTTCTTATTATGACAAGAAACCTTACCTTTTAATGCCCCCCCCCAAGCGGTATTATTCTTCATTTTATTTATAAGGCGCCGCCTTTTATTTGGATTATGGAATCAAAATAAATAAACAGGCCCTATTATGTTTTTATTGATTTTAAACAAAAAAAATCCTATAACACTATAAGTACCGGATTTCTCTATATAATCAACCTACTCTTACGGCTTTATCTTGTCAAGCAATCTCCTTTGTACTGCTTCGTTTTGTAATTCCTTCAACGCATCGGCGGCAATCCATTTGGCGGATTTGGAATCTGCTCTAGATATTTCATGCGCCAGCATAATCGCCTTTTTATTTAACGCTAAATTCCGCTTGCCGATCTGCCGCAGGGCCCAATTAACCGCCTTGCGAACATAGTTCCGCTCATCCGTGGCGTATTTTTTGAGCAACGGAAAAAATTTTATAAAATCGCTGTCGCCAGCTTTTTTATCATGTACGGCTAGAGTAGCCATTAAAACAAAACTTGTCCGTCGGACATACTCTTCTTTTGATCTAACATATTGCCAAACTTTTTTATGAGCCAAGCTGCTTTTAGAAAAAAGATGCCCGCAAACTGAATCGCAAACCGCCCAAGAATCAAAATCGCGCGTCCATGAATCCATTTGCTTAGCCGTTACCCACTCTGGTCTATCAATCAAACCAGCAATAATTCTTGCCTCATGGACTCCCGACAGCCAAAGCTCCTGTGCTAAGTTATGGTTTTTACCAACTTGTTTAGCTATTTTATACAGATCCGGATGGGCAACTCCATAAACTCTTTTCGTAATAATGCCAAAACGCGCCATACCCGCGACATTTTTAGGATCAGCCAAAACTTTTAATTTTTTTAAAATTTCCGGCGTCGTCATTTTAGTTTCCGTCAAGCAAGTCAACGATTCTTTCAATAATGGTTTCCGGCGATTTTTTAGGATAGCCAGCCTTCTTCCGAATTTCATCCAGCTGTTTTTTGGTTTCCCGGTACCCCGCCGCAATGATTTCTTTAGCGCGGAAAAAATCCAGCCAATCGTAAGTTAAAACCGCGGGCTTAATAACAATATCGGCCTGTTTTAAAACTTTCCTGGCTAACTGATACTCAATGGCCGTAAAAGAATTACGGATCAACGCCTCCATGCTCTTTGGCGTGATCAAATCTTCGGAAATATTCACCCACTGACTGGAAACATCCACCGCTAACACAAACTCCGCGCCCATCTCGCGCGCCACATCCGCCGGCACAGGATTGGTGAAACCACCATCCACCAGCAATTGCCCGTCCCGTTTGACCGGCTGAAAAATGAAAGGCAAAGCGATACTGGCTTTGATAGCTTCGGCTACCGAGCCTTCATTGATATCAACTTCCTGACCATTTTCCATATTGGTCGCCACGGCGCAAAAGGGCAATTCGCATTGCGAAAACATTTTATCGTCTAATATTTTTTCCAGAAGCTGGCCAAAGTTCTTGCCGCGCCAAAGATTACCGCTTTGCTGACGCGCTTCCTCTTCGGAAAAAACATCTTCATGCTCAATTTTCAAAAAGATATTTTCCAAAAACTTGATGCTTCTGGTCGTCGCGTACCAGCCGCCAACCAGCGCCCCCATACTCGTGCCCGCCACAAAATCAATCGGAATTCCTTCCTCTTCCAAGGCTTTTATCACGCCAATATGCGCGAGCCCCTTAGCCCCGCCCCCGCCCAGGGCCAGACCGATCTTCTTGCGCGACTGATGAATTTTTTGTTCACTCATAAAAATCTATTTAAAAATTATCACTTACTCCATATTAAGACTATTTTTTAAAAAACTCAATAGCCGCTTTCCCACAAAAAGATTTAATTATTACAAATCAAACAAGTCAAAAAATAAATTCTTATTATTCTCATCTAATAACATTGACACGAATAATTATCCTGCTTAAAATAAAAAGGTACAAAAAAGCGTAGCTCTTTTTAAAATTCTTCTTAAAGATTCGGCTGGTATCTAACAATTATATCTAAAAGGGGGGTGAAAAATGTGCGAAACGCAACCTAACCTGCTTGACCTGGAAAAAATCCAAGCCGTAGCCCGCGCCTTGATTTTTGCCGGCTACCAAGTAAAGGAGATTATCCCAATTGACGAGATCATCCCGCCACGATATCTTTCTTCGCCAGACCCGATAGGCAAAATCAAGCTATTACCCATCATGGAAAACCTTGGAGAAATTAATATCTCCTTTTCTGTCAAAGAACAAGACATTTTTATCGTTACCAGCACCGACGCTGGCTATGCGTTTGCCAAAAACCTCTGCGACGGGTTCAATGGAAAAAACGGCCAGACACTTTCATCAACGATCGTAAAAATAAATCTTGATTTCTCACGCCAAACCTAAAAGGGCGCCCAAACGGACGCCCCTTTATCTTTGGCGAAAAATTCTCTCGGTTAATAGATTTCGTAAGTAAGATTCACATTGATTATAATTTCATTCTGGCCGGTTTGAATATCCGGCACCGCGCCGCCGCCCATGCCTAACGCTTCTTTAGCAGAATACATCGGAACTGGCGTAGATCCGTCATTTGCGCTTTCGCTAAAACTGACTACTTTGCCCAAAGAAACCCCTAAGGATTTGGCTAAATCCCGCGCTTTTGTTTTAGCGTTATCAATGGCTTTTTGGCGCGCTTCCGAGTTTAATTTTTCCGGGTCGTCAAAAGTAAAGTTTAAAGAACCCACTTGGTTGGCGCCCGCGTCGGCCGCTTTGCCTAAAATATCGCCAACCTTGGTCAAATCCCTGATTTTAACCTCTAAGGCCTGTGTCACCTCATAACCGATAATGGTGCTCCGGCCGCTGGTATATTGGTATCGCGGCATGATGCTGTAGCTGGTCGTTTTCAAATCTTCTTCTTTAACACCCGAGTCCTTCATCGCCTGGGTCACTTTGTTCATTTTATCGGCGTTATCTTTCTGCGCCGCCGCCACAGTGGCCGCATCGGAAATCACCGACAAGCTTACCTGGCCGATATCGGGCTTGGCCACGACCTTGCCTTCGCCAGTCACGGAAATCGTGTTCTTATACTGCGATGACTGGCTGGCATAGCGGCCTTCCAATATCTGGGTATAGCTGGCCGCGGCCAAGAATATCACGAGCATCGCCGCCACGCCTGCCGCCGCCCAAGGCAGATATTTGGCCGGCGGAATAATTCTTAAATTGATATCTTTTTCTTCTGGCATAGATTTTATTATTCAAACATAAAAACATTTTAACATACTAACATAAATTCAAATGTCTTTTGTTAAAATGATTTAATGATTTAATGTTTAAATGTTTTAATGATCTAATTCCTGGCCGCCTTCTTGGCGCCCGCTTCCCCGCTCCCAAAATGGTGCGCAATTTCATGTCGCACGGTATCTTGCGCTAGTTTTTTTATTTCTTCCGGCGTTCGCGCCACCAGTTCAATGGAATTTTTAAAAATGGAGATCTTATCGGGTAAAACCATGCCGTAGCCCGCGTTGCGCCGCGTCAAGGGAACGCCTTCATACAACCCCAGCAATGTCATATCCTTGCGCAATCTTAGCTTCTTTATTTGCTCCTCGCTTGGTTCATCCTCAACCACGATCGCCACGTTTTTAAGTTGTGCCAAAAACTCAGCCGGAATTTCGTCTATGGCCTGGGCCACCAGTTTTTCGAATTCTTCGCGTTGCATTATTGTTATTATACCAAGAGGGCCCAAATCCCGCAATTGCGGGATTTGGGCCCTCTGTTCTCTATTTTTATACTCAACCAATTAATCACTTCCTCCCCGCCCGCGTCCTTTCGATAACCGTTAATAACTGCTTGCGCAAACGCACGCTTTTTGGCGCCACTTCCAGATATTCATCCGCGTTCATGATTTCCAGTCCCCGCTCCAGCGTCAATTCCAGCGGCGGCGTGAGGTTTATGGCCTCATCCGTGCTTTTGGAACGCATATTGGTCAATTGCTTGCCCTTGATGGGATTAACGTTCAAATCCTCGCCTTTGGAAGTATTACCGATCACCATGCCCTCATAAACTTCGGTGCCCGCGTTGATATAAAGTGTGCCGCGCTCCTGTAAATTATACAGTGAAAAACCCAGCGCCTTGCCGGTAATCATTGAGACCATAGAGCCAACGTCACGCCGCGTAATATCACCAGCAAAAGACTTAAAGCCGATAACGCGGCTGCTTAAAATTCCCTCGCCCCGGGTATCTATCACGAATTCGCTCCGATAGCCTAAAAATCCGCGCGTGGGAATTTCCATTAGCAGACGCATATGATTTTGCTCTGATTTCATTTCTAGCACCGCACCCTTTCGCCGGGATAATTTGTCCATCACCGTTCCCACCATATCGCTGGGCACATCAATGGTCAGCTCCTCAAACGGTTCTAACTTTCCGCTAGGCCCTGAGCTCCTCGAGCCAAGCTCGGAGTCGAGACCTGTCGAAGGGTTGTCCTTGATGATGACCTGCGGCTGTGATACTTGTAGCTCATACCCCTCGCGGCGCATATTTTCCAGCAATATGGCGATATGCAGTTCCCCCCGGCCATAAACCTTAAAATAATCATTGACGGAAAAATCTACTTTGAGCCCGACGTTAACTTCCAATTCCCTTTCCAGCCGCTCGCGGATCTGCCGCGTGGTCACGAATTTTCCTTCTCGGCCGGCGAAGGGCGAATTATTAACCAAAAAATTAAGCGAGATAGTCGGCTCGTCAATACTGATGGCAGGCAATGGTTCCTGCGCCTCGCTGGCGCAGATCGTCTCGCCGATAAAAATATCGGGGAGTCCGGCCACCATTACGATATCACCGGCCGAGGCTTCCGTCGTTTCAATCCTTTCCAGTCCCCGAAAAGTAAAGATTTTGCTAATCTTTCCCGTGCGCATCTCGCCCGTCGGTTTTTTCACAAAAACAGGCATCCCGGCTTTAATGGTTCCTTCGTGTATCCGGCCAATGGCCAAACGGCCCAAAAAATTATCGTACGCCAAATTGAACGGCTGAAAGCGCAGCTCTTTAGCCGCCAATTCCGGCGAAGAGGCCACCGGCACCTCGCGCAAAATTGTGTCCAGCAAAGGAGTCAGATCGTTTGATTTATCGGTCAATTTCATTTTGGCAATTCCCTGTTTGGCAATAGCAAAAACCGTTTTAAAATCCAGCTGCTTTTCATTCGCGCCCAAATCCATAAAAAGTTCCAGCACTTGCTCATGGGTCCATTCGGGCCTAGCCGCGGGCTTATCTATCTTATTAATGACGACGATAGGCTTTATTCCCAGCTCCAGAGATTTTTTCAGCACGAATTTAGTTTGCGGCATCGGACCTTCCTGTGCGTCAACGACCAAGAGAACCGAATCGATAGAGCGCAATATCCGTTCAACCTCGGAACCAAAATCCGCGTGGCCGGGCGTATCCACGATATTGATCTTAGTGCCTTTATATTCAATTGACGCGTTTTTGGAATAGATCGTGATGCCGCGCTCAAGCTCCAGGGTATTGGAATCCATGCTGACGCCCTCTGCCATCACGCCGGTTTGGCGCATCAGAGCATCGGTCAATTTGGTCTTGCCGTGGTCAACGTGCGCGACAATGGCGATATTACGAATCTCCATAATTTTAAACTTGTTTAAAATTATGCCCTGAGCGAAGTCGAAGGGCTTCCTTTATTATACTCCGGACATATCCTGCGACAAATTAAAAACTGCCCGAAAGCAGTATTTTAGAAAATATTCCCTGAGCGAAGTCGAAGGGTTTTACTACTCTATTAAAAGTCTACCACAAAATTTTAGAATTGGCAAGTCAAAGCCCTATCTCCCCCGCAATACCCCGCATCGCTTCTAAGCAAATATCAATAAATTTTTCCAACGGGATATTTAAGCCGTCGGCCTGTTCGCACATTTTAACCTCATTGCGCCTGGTGCCGGCGGCAAATTTCGGCTCCTTAATAAATCTTTTAACAACGGATGACAGCTTCACTTCGGCCAGTTTTTTTGACGGATAAATTAAAGCTGTGGCCGTAATCAGGCCGGTTAGGCTGTCGGCGCAAAAGATCGCCCATTGCGCTTTTGATCGCGGCTGAACATTGGTACGAGCGGGCGCATGCGCCCGGACAATTTCCAAGACGCTTGGCGAAATTTCCAGACCATATTTAGCCAGCGCTTCTTTGGTTTTTAAAGGGTGAGTCTCTTTGAATTCTCCGACATAATCAATATCATGAACCAGTCCGGCCAAAAGCCACTCTTCGCGCCCGGGCTCACTTTCACCCAATTGTCCCTGCACGCTTAAATAATCATAAAGCCCGGCCAGGCAGGCTTCCAGGGCCAAAGAGTGGTAAAAAATATTTGTTTCCAGTTGCGCTTTTACCGCCTCGAAATATTTTTGTCGGTCAAATGACATAAAATTATTAAAACCTCGCTCTAAAAAATGAGTCCTCCTCCCCTCAGTTGAGGGGAGGATTAAGGTGGGGTGGCGTTCAGATTTAATCTCATCACCTCACCTCATCGAGCCTGAAGGCTCTTCAGACGTTCGTCCCGAGTCCTCAATCCCGAGGGAGCCTGAACGGCCTACCCTCTCCTCATCTGAGGAGAGGGTAGGCAGAAAAAAAATTCCGTAATCCAAGTTTTACTAATTCTCGCACTGGGTGGTGGCAGCTGAACCCGTCCCCTCGCCAAAGCCGACCGCGGGCGCGCTGGTTGATAATTTTTGCTGACACTCGCTGGGCTGTTCATTAAAGGCCGAACAAACCAAATTTAACAATGATTGCGGGTCCCGAGAAGCGTTAACTGTTGCGCCATTAATTACCAGCGTCGGCGAGCCCTGAACTCCGAATTTGGCATTATCGGCTTGATAGATATCAAAAGGCGGAAACTGATCGGTCCGCCACTGGCTCTTATCAGCCGCTTTGGCTTTTATCTTAAATTCCGCGTCGGTCTGGCTGACGCAGCTAGCCAGCGCCGACGAATCAATTTTTGTCGCGGCCAAACAAGCGGTAGCGTCGCCTTGCTTGATAAAACAACTCAAATACGCATTTAATTTACCGGGGGCGTCTTTTTGAATACAGTATTGCCGCAGATTTTCGTCAATTTCCTTATCTCCATGCATGGCATAATCCACGAATTTCAACTGAAAATCAATTTTTGATTCCAACAGATCCACGACCGGCAAAATCCCCTTTTCCGCCTGCAAACCATACGGGCAGTAGCTCATCACGAACAACTCGACGCTCGGCTTATCACTTTTGGGCGCGTTCTGATTGGTATTTTGCGCTGACGGCGTCTGACTCGCCTGCGCCGCCTCTTCCATGCTGATGACCTGCGGGAAAAACTCCTTGCCGTCTTTGCTCAAATACGAAACGATCTCTTGCGTTCCCACGCTCACGTATATTTTATATACGCCGCTTTCTTCCGTGATGCTTTTTATTTTGGCATCCGTGCCAGGCGAAACTAAATTGGCATTAATAAATTTTTCTGCCTTGGCCTTAATAGCCTCCATTTGCGCGGCCGAGCCAAATTTTCCGTTGGTTGAATAAAAATACGCCCCGGCCATTATAGCCACTAACGCCAAACTTATCGCGATGATTTTTTTATCCTGCATTTTTGTATAGCCTTATTTAAAAATTTAACACCCGCTAATTTTAACTCCCCTGCTTTCCGCCGTCAACAGACACCCGATATTAACGCGCTTGCCCGCTTTTAATGTTAACCAAACACTATGCGAACATAACATACCAACAAACTCCAGTTTGTTGGTATGTTATTCCCAATTTAAATAAGTGACTGTCAACTGCAAAACCGTGGCAAAACCAACCCACAGCAAATACGGAATATTGACGTAGACGATCCAGCGTGCCTGCGGCCAGATAGCGATGAGCGCCCAAAGCAGCGTGGCCAATACCAATAAAATATCCGCCGCGGCCAGAAAATTATTTTTTAGTCCGAACTGCAACGGCGTAAAAGCAAAATTAAAAACGAGATTCAACGCGAACGGCAAAGCTATCAGCCAAGACAGCTGCTTGGTCGCCGCCTTATAAAATACCGCGCCAAAAGACGCCGCGATAATAATGTATAAAGCCGTCCAGACCGGCCCAAATAGCCAGCCCGGCGGCGCCCAGGAGGGCTTGGTTAGTTGTTGGTACCAAGAATAAGCACTCATATGGAATCACGCAACATTCCAACATTCTCAAGAATGTTGGAATGTTATTTTGATATTTTATTTTATTATTTCTTTTCTTAATTTCATCCAAATTTTCCCCAATTCATTCCGGCTGTTCCGGTTTTCTCCCCAGCCCCAGCAATCATCCTTTGGCGAATCTTCAACAAGCAACCTGCTACCCGTCTGCGCCAGTTTATGCCGCACGTACGGATTTTGCTTTAATTTGCACCGAAGAATGCTCTCCATGTTTTCTAAATCTCGATCGCGATAGTCTTCAAAGTCATCGCTCAAATTCTTCTGCGCGATTTTATACGCGGCGTCAGCGGACCTAGCCTTGAATATCTGTTCCACAACCTTAGGTTTTTTACCCATGAACCGCGCCGCTTGATAAGCGCGCTCGCTGGTCGGCCACAGCCGGCCCCTCCATTTAACCTGAAAACTGGAAAAGTTAGAAAAAACGTAAAATTCCCGCTCATAAAAACCGACTATTTTACCCGTCGTCTTCAGTTGCGAGTCACGATTTTGGTAGGCTGTTTTGGGCATAACAAAATTCACCCTTTTAAAATTATCTAATTACTGCTTCGGCAACATTTCCATAATAATATATGTAATGTTAAGCAGGCTCTTTACTTCACCTTTAATCCTTTCTGCCTCTTTAAAATCAGAATCGCGACGCTTATTATATTTTTCAAAATCATATCTGACACATTCTAAATCTTCTACAATAATTTTATCTCCATTACTCATTGTAACAACATATCTTTTAAGATCATTTTTTGTCTCAGATTTGACATCTACAATACCGATACCTTGCAAATCATCTTTCCCTATCTTATATGAAAGCAGTTCAAGATCATGGTTATGCTTACACTTAAGCACGGCTCTTAACCGTCTTTCATCCTTCCCGAGCTGCTCGCTTACTAAAAGTAATCGAGCTTCAAAAATTAATTCGACATTATAGGATAATAAAATGTACAAAGACCGCGAGTATGCGGCGTCAGTTCCTCCTCTATGAATGTACTCCAAGCATTCAATCAAAAAATTAAGACCACCGTTAGCCCGAAAAATTGCTGCTGTGGCCCATTTTTGATTAAGAGACCAATGCTTTGGGGGCCATTCCTTAGATGGATTTATTTCATAAGTATCCATATTAATAAAAGTTGCCCGGGTAGGATTCGGCCTCGGCTCTCGTCGCGCCGTCGCGCTCCTTGGCCTGGCCACCGCCTCGCGGCCTCGCCTGCTGGCTCGGCAGCGCTCCGGCCTTCTCATCCTTCACGCGAGCCAAGCAGTTGGCTCGCTCTCCCCGACTGCCTCGCTACGCTCGTTGTTGGGGAGGAGGGATTCGAACCCCCGAATGATGGCTTCAAAGGCCATTGCCTTACCACTTGGCGACTCCCCAAAAAAGTGATTAAGAAAATGCAGTGATTGAGTGATTAAGTCGCTAATTCTTCAATCTAGAAATAAAAGTATTAATTCCTATGGCTAACCCGTTATATCTCTTATACAGGCTGTCAAAGTTACCCTGATCTAAATAACCGAGGTCTTTGCTTAAAATTAAGTGGTAAATCATTTCCGATAAAGAGCCTCGCGCGTTAAAAGAAAAGCTTAACAATTCTTTAGTCGTATTTCTACCCATACCTTCAGCGATATTGGTCGGTACGGAAACCGCCGCTCTTTGCATTTGTGATATTAAACCGAAAGTTTCCGATTTTGGAAACTTTTTTGTAATCCTGTAAATCTCCAAAGCCAGCGAATGCGCCTCTTTCCAAATATTTAAATCCTGAAATGATTTTACCTGCATACTCAACCACTTAATGACTCAACGACTTAATCACTTATTTCCTTCTCCCGACCACTCCACCACCGCCAATTCCAGCGGAAGCTGGGGCAAAGAAGCGGATTTGGTTTCGTTTTCCGCGCGGATGAATAGGCGGATGAGTTTGATAAAATCGGCGCCGGATAATTTTTGTCCCTGCTCCAAAATAATCTTAAATTGTTCGTCCGTCAATTCCGGCGCGATAAGTTCGCGCATTTTGGCTATTTCGTCGCCGCCCTGCTTCCAGGAAGACAATATCATCATCTTGCGCCAATAATTTATTAAGGACTTGGCGAACTGGCCAAGTTCGTAGCCGTCGGCCACTAATTTATTGATAAAGCCCAGGGCGTTTTTTACGTCTTTGCTTATCATAAAACCCGCCATTTCAATGACCGCGCCAATATCGGTTGTGCCTAAAATTGTTTGTGCCTCAACTAAAGTAATATTCTCGTCTTCCATCGCCATCACCTGTCCCAAAAGCGATTCGGCGTCGCGCGCCGCGCCATCGGCATTCAAGGCGATAAGTTCCAGCGCTCCTTTGTCAATATTCACGCCTTCCTCTCTGGCAATATTTTTCAGACGCTCAACAATTTTATTCAAGGTCAATTTATGAAAATCGAAATGCTGGCAGCGCGAAATTATGGTCTGCGGCACCTTATGGGTTTCGGTAGTGGCTAAAATAAAAATCGCGTGACTTGGCGGCTCCTCCAGGGTTTTGAGCAAAGCGTTAAATGCGGGAGCCGTCAACATATGCACCTCGTCAATGATAAAAACCTTGTATTTTAACTTAGCCGGCGAGAATTTAATGCCTTCGCGCAATTCCCGAATTTCATCTATTCCGCGGTTAGAAGCCGCGTCTATCTCTATTAGATCCATCGCCCGACCCTCATTGATTTCCACGCAAGAGGCGCATTTATTACAGGGCTCAAAGTTTACCCCGAGCGATTTATCCCGAGAGGAACCGAGGGAAGTCGAGGGGCCCTTCCTATTCTCACAATTCACTGCCTTAGCCAGAAGCCTGGCTACCGTGGTCTTGCCCGTCCCCCGCGGCCCGCAAAACAAATAGGCGTGGGCAACTTTGCTAAGAGATAACGCGTTGGTTATGGTGCGCACCACGTGCTCCTGCCCCACAACTTCGCCGAAAGTTTTTGGGCGATATTTACGATAGAGGACGAGATTTTCCATGGCTTTAGTATAAACTAAGTATTTTACATTTTCAATCACAAGATAGACATCCATTTAAATCATTGCCCGCCGTTTTATTATGAATCAATCTCTTGCCCTCTTCTGTTATTCCCGCCCCGTATCAAGTACGGGGTAAACTCCAGCTGGAATCCAGGGCCTGGATCCCCCCGTATCAGGTACGGGGCAAGCTTAGTCAAGCCCGGGATGACAAAAAGCGCTCCGCAAATACAGAGCGCTTTTGATTAACCTATTATTACAAAATTAGCTCTTGAACACTATCAATTTATACCCCAAAAAATTCCAGCTCATGCCCAGCAACGTGCCGCCAAACGCCCCAACATTGGCCCAAAGTTTGGCGCTCAAGCCCCATTGCGGTCCAAGCACATTAACCAGCAAAGTGGCCGCGCCCACGTTCAAAGCAAACCCGACCAGGCTCACGATAAAAAACTGCAACAGCTCCTTAGCGTTTTCCCGGACGGGTTGGCCCGTTGCCTCTTTTTTGAAAGTCCAGAACTTGTTCCAAAAATAACTGCTGGTCATGGCTACCAAAAAAGAAATACCCTTGAAGCCGGAGTACAAAAAACCGGAGCTAACGCTGGTCAGAAACATCAGCAAGTTCAATATTCCCCAATCAAGAAAAGTATTAAACGCGCCGACCAGAACAAACTTAGCGATCTGATAAAAAACTTTTATTTTCTTGGCCAGCCAATAGGCCGCCAACATGCCCGCCGCCGATAAAACCGGCAAAACAATAAATAAACTTAACGCCAAGCCCGGCTTTATGCTTAAATTCCGCGCGATGGGCAAGATCAGTAAGGCGCATATAAGCCCGATAGTAGCCGAAATTATCAAGTCTTTCTGCAGGGGGGCCAAGCCGGCTGGCGCGGATACGGGCACGGCTTGATTTGGTTGCGGTGTTTGTTCGTCCATATATTTTTATTAATTAATTACGCTTTATATCTGGCGCTTATTTCGCTTTCCACTAACGTTTTGTCCCGCCCGTATTTTAAACGCGACAATTCTTTCAAGGCCTCAATGATCTCCCGGTTTTCTTTGGGCGGACGGTCAAAGACGATATTAAAAGGTTTGGAAGTCAAATTATTTATCAGCAGCTTAACATAAGCGGTAAAATTATCCTGATTGATCAAGTCGTTCTGGTCAAACACGGGCGTAAATTGCTTGACCAAAAATTCCGCGTCTTCCGCGCCAACCCGCAGCGCGAGCATGGAACCCACGTTCCCAAAAACCGCGTCGCGAATTTTTTCCGGTATTTGTTTGATATATTGGTGCGTGACTATCAGACAAAGCTTGTATTTTCTGGCTTCCGACAAAATTGTGGAAATGCTGTCCGTGGTGAAATTCTGGAATTCATCAATATATAGATAAAAATCCGCGCGTTCGGCCTCGGGCGTGTCCACGCGGGAAAACGACGCCATCATTAATTTACCCACGATGATGAGCCCCAGCAGATACGCGTTCAGGTCGCCAATGCGGCCTTTGCTTAAATTCACTATCAGAATTTTTTTATTATCCATTATCTCCCGGAAGTTCAACGCCGATTTGCTTTGCCCGATTATCGGCCGCATGAAATCGTTGGCGATAAAGGTGTTGAACTTGGAAGTGATATAGGGCACGACATTAGCCAGCGCCGCTTCACCCCCGGCTTTTTCCGCTTCTTTTATCCAAAAATCCTTCACCACGACATTCTGGCATTTATCCAATAAGCGCTTGCGATACGCCGCGTCCGCCATCACCCGCGGCACCTCCATTAACGTGGCGCCTTCATTCGGATCATCCATCAATAACTGCAAGGCGTTTCTGGTGTACTGCTCAAAGATCGGACCGCCTGTGGTTTTTAAATCATATAATCGGTCAAAGATACTGATCAGTTCATTGACGATAAAAGTTTTCTGCTCGGGAAACTGCGGGTCATATTCCAGCATATTGAGCCCCAGGGGCCGCGTCATATCCGCCGGGTTAAAATAAACGACTTCTTCGGCCCGCTCCGGCGGCACGCAGCCCAAAACATAATCGGCAAAATCGCCGTGCGGGTCAATAACACCCAGCCCTTCACTTTTCACATCCTGCGCCAGCATCCCCTGCATGGCGCTGGTTTTACCGGTGCCAGTCTGACCCACGATATACAAATGCCGCCGCCGGTCGTCCCGCTGCATACGCACCACCGTTTCCACACCCCGGAAAAAGTTCTTGCCCAGCACCAAACCCGTGGTTGGCATATTGGGAGGCGGTGCGGCTTGACGGGATTTAATGAATTTGACCTTAGGCGTTTCCACTTCCGTGGTCGGAAAGTGGTATATGGAAGCCAATTCCTCAATACTTAAAATTATCCGGCGGCGCGCGTCAAATATCCGAAACGAAAAAGCGTAAAATAATTTTTTTAAACTTCGCCCGGCAGGCGGCCGCGCGGGCTTTAAAATATTTAAATTTAAACCATTAAATTGCGCGAAAGACGTTTCCAGCTGCAGCAGGAGCTGACCAGCATCCTCGGCCATTTTAGCCGAAACCAACAAATTAATATTGGTTTCATAGGCCACTTTATTGGCCTTAGTTTCCAGCGCCTTGATGACTTCGGTGTTAAGCGGCGTGACCGAGGGCGGACCGGTGGGCGGCACTTCTTTTTTCTTAGAAATAATATCTGATCCGCTTGCGAGATCAAATAATATCGCCAACCAATTTTTATCCACTCTGATCTTGGAGAAGTTATATTGTTTGCCTTTTTGCATCTCGCGCGCGACCTTCAAAGAGATCTTCCGCCAGCGCTTGGCTTTGGTTGGCCGGATGACCAGCTGGATGGCCGCGCCCTCTCCTTCAACGTTCAATTTACTCAAAGCATTGATTATTTCGTTCAGCGGGTCGGTCTCCAGGCTTTGGTAAGTTTTGAACGGCAAAGATAACCCGCGGCTGGCAAAAAGATACGCGCCCAAGCTTACCCCTTGGGGGTTAAAAATATTATAATCTTCCACGGGCCGCACGTCCGCCATCGGGAAAAAACCATGGATCTGTTTTTCCATAACGCCCGCCAGTCTACGGGGGCAGGCGACATAAAAACTTATCTCCTCGCCAATATGCGGCACCGCTATTTCAAAACAAAAAACCGGCTGGCCGTATAAAAACGCGCTCCAGCCCTTTTCCTTTAAATTTCCCAGGCTCGCGTAGAACTGCTCCATCACCGCCACCAACTCTTTAAAGGGTTTTTTATTTTTTTCGTCCGCGGTCGCCTTGGGCAGGGCCACCATAAACAACGACATATTCATCGCCCGGACAATTTTCCCTTTATTCTTTATCAGCGACACCACCACATAGACCGCCAAAAAAACCACGATAAAAAAGAGCACCATGGTTAAGGGAAAAAGTATCAAATTAAGGTCGAAATTGTCCATTCCTTAAGTCATTATGAGGCCACAGGCCGAAGAGTCTCTTTTTATTAATTTCTAATTCCTAATTAACCTAATTTCTAATCAAATCCCAAATCCCAATTTCTAAAATTAAGTACTGGGTATTGATTAGGTCAATTAGAAATTAGAGCAATTAGAAATTTTAAATAGATCCTTCGCTGACGCTCAGGATGACACAATATTCGTTTTATATTCGCTTCAATTCACGTCAATTCATGGGCTCTAAATTTCCTCCAATTTCCCTTTCTCCACCAACTCTTTATGCAATTTATCCACCAGCGTGTCGTGAAATTCATCCATTAAATAAGCGCTGTCCAGTTCTCGCGCCACATCCGCGGCGTAAGTGATGCCTTTCTGGAACGCCAAATCCACCAAATTTTTCAATTGCTGGTTTTTCTCCAGGCTCTTCAGGTCCTGGGTCTCGGGTTTATTCGTTGGCGCGGACGCAGACGTAACGGGTGGCGTGGTTGGCGCCAAGTTCGCCGGTGGCGAAGAACTTGGCGCGGGTTTTTCCGCGCCGATTACCCGTTCCAACGGTTGCTGTTTTTCCATCCCCAACAACGCCCGCTTTTGCGCCAGCTGTTTTTCCAAATCCGCGATTTCCGACTCCACGGGATTTAAAGACGCGGCCGGCGAGGCACTGGGTGTTTCCGCTGTTTTATTTTCATCTACTGGTTCTCGGTATAGGTCTGCCATGACAATACCTATATAGTCATCCCGAGGAGCGTAACGACGAGGGATCTCCCGCGTATGCGGGTCGCCCATTCGGGCGAGATTCCTCGCTTCGCTCGGAATGACAACTTTATTAAAATTACTTATCGCTATGCCAACAATGCGTCTACCGTCGCCTGCATGTCTTTTTTAAAATTCGCCACCTCTTCTTTTATCAGCGCCTCGTGGTTGGGAATATTGGCCGCCAAAAACTCGCTTATCTTGGCCGAGTCGCCCGAGCCGCCGACCTCTTCCAGCTTGGCCCGCTGTTCCTCTGACAGCGCGGTCACCAGCCGCAAAATTATTCTTTTCAGCACCGCTTCGGTCATCGCGCTTAAAACTTCGGCCTGCCGCTCGGGCGGCAATTCCGCGATGCCCAGTTCCTTAAAAATATCCTGCTCGATTTGTGTTGGCATTTTTTTATTTTTATTATTTTTTATTTATTAGATCCTTATATTTTTCTAAAGTATCAATCGCCGCTTTCAGCTCCGAAATGCTCTTTTTGAGCCTACCTGATTCCGCGGGAGAAGACGGCTCTTTTGAGCTCAATCCTTCAAGCCTGCTCTTCATTTTTGTGATCAATTCTTCTTGCCCAGACGAATCTAACGATTGGATCTGCTCCAAGCTTTTACCGGTTAGTTTTAGCAGAGGACTATTTTTTATGTTCGTTTCCATCGCCTTTCGAACCTCTTCAGGAATAACTCCCCCTATGACCGGCTTGCCTAATTTTGCTGTATTTTTTGCTTCTTCGGCAGTTACCTTAACCGGCTCTTCTACGAGAGATTGGCCTTTTAAACCAGGGGGTGTCCCCTTAGTAGCGGGAAGCTCCGGAGGAATTGCGGCTTTAGGAGGCGCTACTACCTCAACGGCCCCAGTTGCGTTATGACGAAGGGCAAGATCTTGCAGCATGAGTTTTATTGCAACAGAACTTTTGCCTGATTTAAAAGATTCGAAGCTCTTTGGCAAGTTTTCTTGCACTTTAGGAGACAACTCCGAAAGGCCTTGCTCCTTTAAATACCACTTCTCAAATTCCTGGTATGACATGCCGCTGTTTTTTAAAGCGGTCAATCTGTCGGCAATATGATATTTATTATTCAAAAGTATTCCGCCGATATTTCCCTTATTAACGCCGGTCATCACTTCCGTAGGAATTGGCTCGGTCTTTCCTATAAATCCCTTAACAGATTCTCTATAAGAACCTGGGCTGGTGTTTTCACGAGTAATTTCAACTCTTGTTCCCGGAGGAACACTGTCGGACGTTTTGCTGTCGATTACTACTGTCTGTCTCTCGGGGACGGCCGTTGCTACTTCCTGCGACGCTACGGTTTCATGAACAATATCCGCTGGTACTTTGGCCGATAGAGGCTCTACAGCCGCTGGTATCCTAGCCAGCTGCTCTACGGAAGTTGTACCCGTTACACTGGCTTCAATCGGAGGCTGCGCCGAACCGCTAAGTTGCGGACTGACTTCAGGCGCAGGAACGGTTACTGCCTCAACAGCCCCAGTTTGCCCCTCTGCTCCTTTGCCCAAATCCCCGCCATAAATTTTAAAGAATTCTTCCACCGTCATATTATTCAAACCAACCGCGCTTTTTAAAACCGGGTTCTCCCGCAAGAATTTCGCCATTTCCGCATATTTCCTAAAATCATCGTACGTCAACCCCAGCCAGCCGGAACCCGGCAAGTCAAGATTGGGATAGGTCCCAAAAGAACCGCTCACTGCCAGCTTGTCCTGATAAATCTCCGGCGGCACTTCTTCCAAAATCTTGCCCAGCGTCACATTGGCCGCCGCTTTAAAAGTTTTGTCGTTCAAAATCTCCGGCACAACGAATTTTTCCACTGTTTCCTTAATATTTATATGCTCCAATTCCTCTTTTGTTGGCATAATATCCACAGACGCTCTTACCCTTGCACCCGATGACAGCGTTTCTGCTGGCGCCGATGGGACTGACGGAGCTGATGGAGCTTCTACGGACGGCGCCGACGATTCTGGTGTGTTCAAAATAGAAGGTTCTATGTGAGTTTCTGTCTCACTGCCCAGCCCTTCAAAAGCCGGCGCTCCCGCCTTCAAAAATGTCGTATTATCGGTCAATTGCACCTCTCCGGTCGGCGCGATCTCCACAAATCCCTTACCGATCTTGCCCATCGCCTTGGCATAGCCTTCCGCGTCCGCGGTAAAACCCTGCTCGGTCAATTTATCCGCCATGCCCGGCTTGACCAATTCGCCTTCCACGCTCGCCAACCATAATTGATGGGCCTTGGTGCCCGCCCATTTGCTAAGCGGCGTTTTTTCGTCCCAGCCAAAAGATTTGGCCAATTCCGGTTTAGCCCGGAAGTTATCAATAATCGCGCCTTCCGGCCCGCGGTCACCGATCGGCAAATTTATTATCTCCTGCGCTTTCACGGCAACTCCTCCGGCCTCAACCGCCGCTCCCTCAACGCCAGTCGCGCCCGGCCCTTTTGGCCCGCCGCCAGCCTTAAGCAATTCTGCTTCGCCTTGCATTCGTAAAATTTCTTTATCCACGTCAAAACCGCCGGAAAGCGGATGCCGTACCCAATCGATTGCCCTTCCAGCCACATCACGTATTCGCCCGGTCATTTCGTGGCCAAATTCTGTTTCCAGGCCATTTCTGAATACCTGCGCCAAGGCCCCGCCGCCAACTAAGGCGCCCATCGTTCCGGCCAAAATAAACCGCCCGACTTTTTCATCCTCCCGGGTGCTTAATCGTTCAAAGATCTTGTCATTTAATTCGCCCTCCTGGTCTCTCAAGGCTTTCAGGAATCTTCCCTCAAATTCTTTAGACATCCTTTTTTCCGCCAGTTTTTCTCTAGACGACTCCATTTTTTTACTTAGTAAACCCGTGGTCATCCCGCTGCCAAGAATCCGCAGCCCCACTTGCCCGGCAAAGATAAACGGAATGATAGACGTCAAACCCATAAAAGCGCCGGCCACGCCGCCAACTCCTAAAGCGGCTGAAACCGCTATCTTATGGCTCGGCTTTAGCGCCTTATACCATTCCGTAAATTCTTCCGCTTTTTCATTTATATATTGTCTGGACTTACCCATTTGCTCAAATTGCTTTTGGCTTTTCAAGCTGTCCATCTTGGCTGCTTCGCGCAAAGTCGTGGCCAATAAAATTTCTCTAGCGATGTTTTCCATTTCACTTTTTATCTCTTCTTCTGTTTTCCCTGCGGCTTTAAGCTCGTCTGATTTTTTATCAAGTTTTCCGACTTCTTCATCGCGATACATCTTTATCGCGGCCTCCCATTTTTCCTGGGCTTTCAAAAACCTGTCTTTCGCTTCCTGCGCTTCCGCTTGCGCCCCGCCGATTTTTTCTTCTTTAGATCTTTTATATTCTTCTTCTTTATGACCAGCAAAATATCGATGATAGATATCGTTTAATTTTAGCCTAACACCGCTTAATTTTACCTCTTCTTTTTCCGCTTTAGCCATCGCCGCCTCCGCCTCAACATATTCTTCCCGCGCCTTCGCCAGCGCTGCCTCTATTTCTTTATCTCTTTCACTTTTCTTTTCCGGCTCTTCCACCACTTCGGTTAATTCAATAGCTGATTTTTCACTCGCACCCGGCCGTTCCACTAATTCGGTTAAGTCAATAGGTGTTTTTTCACTAACACCCGGCTGCTCCGGCGCAACGAATTTTTCCGCGGCTTCAGTTTTCTCCTCCCTTTCCGTAAAGGGAGGTTGGGAGGGATTTAGTCCCGCGCCCAAATCCGTTGCCGGTTTCTCCGCCAAATCCGCGGGTTTTGGCTCACCGGTCTTTTCTTCTGTCCCTTCTCCCTTTTCCGGCCCGAGACCCCTTAACAACGCGTCTATCGCTTCTTGTGTTAATCCTGGCTCTCTCATTGTTTCCGTTTCTTCCACAGGTAAAACAGCCAGCTGTTCCGGCTGCGCCGTTGCTTCTGGCACTTTGCCAGCGGATAACTCCTGCTCCATTTTTACGCCTAACTTAGCCTCCAGCTCTTCCGCTAATTTTAATGGGTCTATTTTTTCGGGCATATTGTGTGTCTTACAACAAATACATACTTATATTATGTCATCCCGCACTTGATGCGGGATCCAGGGCCTGGATTCCTGCTTTCGCAGGAATGACAAGCTAAATTTACCATCTACCAACTTATTTGCCTATTTCTTTAACCAAGGACTCAACCAAATCAGTGATTTTATCATCTCCGACTAAATTGAATTTCTTTAATTGCTTTCTTAAAAAAACTTTGGTTTGAATTTCTAACGTGGTGCGCCTGCCCTGCTCATCGTATCCCTCCCAAGAAGCGCCATTTTTCAATGCTTCATAAAATTCCCGGCCAGCTTCAATAAAGACTTCCATTTTCCCCCGCGACAATATTTTCCCGACTTCCTTCTCTGCCTCCTTCTCTTTTTTCCCTTTTTCCTCCTTCGCCAAAAACTCCGCCAGTTCCCCGGTCGGCTCAAACTTGCCATCGGTCATGGTAAGTAAAATATCTTTTAGAGTGAGCGTCAACGGAGCAGCATCGATCGGCGACTTAATCCACATCGTTTTCCTAATATTTTTACCCTGCGCGAAAGAATCGGTTATCGGCGAAACCGAAGAGATAAAAAAGCTGTTGTCCACCGGCGACCAACTAAGATAAGTTTGATAACCGGCATGTCTTATCGCGTCAAAGCCAAAGGCTATCTTTTTATCAACATCCACTGCTATCTTGCCATAACGCGGCGCTTCAATAATTAATCCCTTATCTTTAATTCTGGCCAGCTCCGCCAATGATTCTTTCACCATCTCTTTCTTTTTTTTGCTTACCTGAAACAAACCCATCTTCTTCAGCTCTTTTTCCTGGAGCACTTCATACGGCTTATGCCCCTCCTTGAAGAATTCTAAAAGGTGTTCAAATTTTATATGATCTCTCAAACCAAAAAGATTACGTCCATAGTTTTCAAAATATCTCTCCTCGTTCGGATAAGTCTTGTTATCTTCCTGCGTGACAAATTCCACCAGCTTATCCAAATATTCCTGCTTTTCCAATAAGCCAAGCGAGACTAACAGATCGTAGGTAAATTTTGTGGCCGAATTGTCTTTGCCCGATTCATCGCTGTGGTGGTCAATAAAAACCGTCTGGCCGCCGTCTTCCACGATAACACCGTGGCGTTCGCCAGTATCAATGTTAATTCTGCCGCCGGTATATTTTCCGGGCTCTTTGTGCTCTAGATTTTTAGTGTCAATGCCGGCCAAGGCCAACAAACCCAGACTGCTGTTGCCATCCAAGTCGGTAAATTTCATCACCTTCAACTCGCCGCTGTCTTTGTCTCTCAAAACCTTGCCGTGCACCGCGAATTCCTTCCAAAGCTCGCGCGTTTTTTTCTTGAAAACTTCATCGCCCGTCTTTTTATTCTCCGCCCAGAGTTCTTTATAGTCGGTTATTTTGGATAAGGTGATGTCCGCGCCCAAGCGCGCTAACTCACGTTCTTTATCATATTCTTCCATTTCTTTCCTTTCTTCCGTGTCTATTTCTTCCAGACTTATATCACGCGCGCTTATCGTCTCATCAACAATCTTTTCCGATTCTCCAGCCGATTTAATTTTCAGAGAGGCTTTCTTACCTGGCGCGCCTTCTACGCTTTCCCGTTCTTTATTGCTTGCTTCTTTACGCAACTCCGACTCCGCGGTATTTTTATCCCACTTGGCCATAAACTCTTCCGCCGCGGGCGTACCCGGCTTCACCCCCTTCTGATGCAATAAAGCATCTATCTTCGCCCACTCAAACCCCTTTTGATTATTTATCCTCTTTTGTTTGATTTCCGCCGCGCGGCGAATAATCGAGTCTTCGTTAATTTTTAACTCTACTTCTTTTTCTTTGTCTGGCCCTTCCTGGCGTGCTTCCAAATCAACTCCTTCTTTCGATTTTATTTTTAACGGCTGTTTTTTACCGGATACTTTTTCTTTTTTACCGTCAAGGCCCGAATTTCCTTCCCTGACCAACTTTAATCTAGCGTCCTTGGGAGCGTCGGGAAAAATTTCGTTTCTTTTTTGTTCCAAGACCTGACAGTGTTTTTCCAGACACTCTAATAAGTCTTGACTTCTCTCGCCTTTACTATAACGAGTAAAAAAAGTTTCGCTGCTATTGACCAACTCAAACAACTCCTTGTCTTGCTCTGGAGAAATAAATTTATTCTTTAAAGCCATCGCCGCCTTGGCTTCTAAGCTATCGCTATTTAGTTCGTTGGCGCGATTCAGCGCGGCCTCAATTTTAACGCCTAAATCTTGCATCTCTTCCGCTGACAAGCCGCTCTTAGGTTCGCTGGAGATAAATTTGTTTCCACCCATAAATTTAGCGCTTTTATGTTTATTTCAGTATATCACGAACCCCTAAAATACTGAATGGCCCCCTATGTGGATACTATTAAGTTAAAAAGATGGTAAAATATAGTTAAGTTAAACTTCTCTTAATCTAAAATCAAAAGCGAGGATTTGCTTTTCTGAAACGCTCAGTTTTGCAAGCGGGCACGGTTTTTCCGCGACAGCGGAAAAGAGCGAGCAAAACTGGCGAGTAAAATTTCCACGCTAGGGAAATTTTACGATTTCAGAAAGCAAGTCCGAGCGCCTATCTATGCACCTTTTAAAAAGTTTTATCAATCAAAAGACCCTCTGGCTCCTGTTGGCTATTTTAGCTCTGGCCGCCTTTTTCCGTTTTTATAATTTAGCGGATGTGCCGCCCGGACTTTATCCGGACGTGGCCATCAACGGCAACGACGCCCTGCGGGCATTAAAAACCGGCGATTTTAAATTATTTTACCCGGAAAATAACGGCCGCGAAGGATTATTCATCAACCTTATCGCTTTTAGCTTCTGGCTCTTTGGCGCCAGCGTCTGGGCGATCAAGATAGTTCCGGCAGTCTTCGGATTGCTCACGGTCCTGGGCGTTTACTTTTTAACTAAGCAGCTTTTCTCTTATCTGAACGCGCGCCACGCCCAAACTATCGCTTTGCTGGCCGCCTTTTTCATCTCTATCTCTTTCTGGCATGTTAATTTTTCGCGCCTGGGTTTTCGCGCTATTGCCGTGCCCTTCTTCCTGGTCTGGAGTTTTTATTTTCTATTCAAAGGATTAGCTTGCGCCAAAGAACACGCTTCCGGCTGTTTTGTTTATTTCCCCTTGGCCGGCTTACTTTTTGGTCTGGGCTTCCACACTTATATCTCTTTCCGCGTGGCGCCGCTGATATTGCTTGTGCCGATAGTCTTCAGCCTCGCGCGTTTTTGGCCGAAATTAAAAAGCTTCTGGCGCTCCAGGCTCTCTTTTTGGCGTTTCCTTAAAGAATCTTATTTACACGATATCTGGTGGTTGTGGGATGTTTTCTTTTTATTCTTGGTTCTAGCCGCTCTGCCCATGGCCATATATTTTTTCCAGCACCCGGCCGATTTTATGGGCCGCACCGGCCAAGTTTCTATTTTCGCCTCGGACAATCCGCTCAAATCTTTAGCGATAAGCACAGCTAGATCTTTGGGCATGTTCAATGTGGCGGGCGACTGCAACTGGCGCCACAACTACGCCTGCCAACCGGAACTTTTCTGGCCCATCGGCATTTTATTCCTTATTGGTCTTATTATCAGCCTCGTCAAGATAGGTCGGCCGTCAAACTATAAAAAAGAACACTCCCTGGCACTGGAGACTCACTGGACACTTCTAGTTTGGTTTGGCGCCATGCTTCTGCCCGAAGTCATGACTAATGAAGGATTGCCCCATTCTTTGCGCTCCATCGGCGCGCTTCCCTCGGTTTTTATCTGGACGGGCCTGGGAGGTTGGTGGCTCGCGCAAAAGATCAAAACGTTGCTTATCCATAAAAACTCCCGCGCTGAAAAGATCGGCTTACTGGTTATCTTCGTCATCTTCCTAACCATGTTCACGCTGGCCGAATTCACCCGGTATTTTATTGACTGGGGAAAGCGCCCTGAAGTCCGCGACAGCTTCACCCAAAGGTTCGTTAATGAAGGCCAGTACCTTGCGTCTTTGCCGGCCAAAGTTGCCAAACTCGTCCTGGTCAATGAAGGCGGCGTCGCCGTGCCTTATCCTGACGGTCTGCCCATGCCCGCTCAAACCATAATGTTCTTCAATCATCAGACGGCCAACGTCAGATATCTCATAAAAAACCCCGCGTCCAAAACCATGATTGATACGAAAGAGCCGCTGGTTATCCTGCCGATGAAACCGGACGAACAAATATTTAAAGATATGGCTAAAGTTTTCCCCAGAGGCCGGACGGAAAAAATCAACGATTTTGAGGTGTTTAAGGTAAATTTCTAAATTTTACAATTTATTTTTACGATTTCTCTCCGCGCATGGCGAATATTTTTTCTATTTTTTGTCATTCCCGCCCCGCATCAAGTGCGGGGTAGACTCCAGCGGGAATCCAGGTTCTGCTCCTCACTTTCTGTAAAGGGGTATTGGAAGGGATTTAGTCCGGACACTGGATCCCGGCTCAAGCCTGCCCGCCATCGCTACGTTCAGGCGTTAGCAGGCGGGCCCGGGATGACAACCGTAAGTTATTGATTTTATACTTTAAAACTAACCTCCAAGCACTATCCATGAATAAAACCTTTACTAATCTTAGCGCTACTGTCCTGCTGATCTTTATGCTCGGCCTCGCTTTTTTTAGTATGCGCGGCGACTCAGCCATTATCGATGAAGTGGCCCATCTGTCGGCCGGTTATTCGTATATCACCCAATTGGATATACGGCTAAATCCCGAGCACCCACCGCTGATCAAAGACCTGGCCGGCGGCGCGATCTGGCTTTATTCAAAGATCACCGACACCAAAATTAATTTTCCTGACAACCTTTCCTCCTGGCAGACGGCGGTCAATGGACAATGGGATTTCGGTTATGACTTTTTATACCGCAGCGGCAACGATGCTGACAAGTTGATATTCCTTGGCCGTCTGCCGATGCTCTTGATCTTACTCTTGCTGGGCTTTTACGTTT
Source organism: uncultured Candidatus Saccharibacteria bacterium (assembly GCA_964579775.1). Lineage (GTDB taxonomy): Bacteria > Patescibacteriota > Minisyncoccia > Portnoybacterales > GWB1-42-6 > UBA8475. The sequence continues at coordinate 24,378 of CAZOGP010000001.1, forward strand.
TTAAGTGGACCCGCGAACTGGCCGGAGAGACCGCGGCTCTGTTGGCTTTATTTTTATACGCTTTCTCCCCGACCTTCCTTGCCCATGGCCGGTTTGTGACTACGGACGTGGCCGCCGCGGCTGCCATTTTTATCGCCAGCTACTATTTTATCCGCTGGCTAAAAGATCCCTCGGCTAAAAACTTAGTTATCGCGGGGCTGGTTTTTGGCGCCTCTCAACTGGCCAAATTTTCTGTTTTCCTGCTGGTCATCCTTTTTATTTTTATCGCTTTGCTTTGGGTCTATCTGAAAACCAGAGAGAATAAAAATTTCTGGCAAAATCTCTGGCAATACCTTGGCGGCACGATCTTACTTTATGCCGTCGGCTATATTTTTATCGTCTGGCCGGTTTATTTTTTCCACATCGCTAACTATCCCCTTGACCGCCAGGTTCAAGATACCATCGCTAATTTGCGAACTTTCGGCCAGCGCCCGATCGCCAATCTAATTATCTGGCTGGCTGGCATTCCCGCCTTGCGGGCCCTGGCCCAATACGGCCTGGGCCTAGCCATGGTGTTGCAACGGGCTGTTGGCGGCAACACAACCTATTTTTTGGGCGATATCAACAACACCGGTTTCCCTTTATACTTTCCCATCGTCTATCTCATCAAAGAAACCCTAACGCTTCACATCCTGACTTTCCTGGCTTTATTTTACGGATTTTACCGGTTCGCTAAAGATAAAATTTACCGCTGGTACAATTTTCACGATTTCCTGAAAAATAATATCGCCCAAATTTTAATGCTGGCTTTTATCGCGCTCTATTGGTATTCCAGCCTCCGCTCAATTTTAAATATCGGCGTGCGTCATATTTTGCCGACTTTTCCGTTTATTTTTTTACTGGTCGCACAGCAAGTATCCCTGTGGCTGAAAAATATTGATACGACAAAACTGGCACGGATTTTAAAATACACCTTTGTGACAATTTTAATCATCTGGCAGGCAATTAGCGTGGTCAGCGTCTACCCCTCATTTCTGGCCTACTTTAACGAATCCATCGGCGGGTCGGCCAATGGTTATAAATACGTCGTTGATTCGAACCTGGATTGGGGCCAAGACTTAAAACGACTTGCCACCTGGATAGACGATTACAATGCCTGCTTATACTCTTTAGCCGTTATTCAAGAAAATTATCCAGCTGATAATTGCGACCAATTCCTGGAAGCTCAACAGCAAAGCTCTAATGACTATCTATATAAAATTCGCCTCCATTATTTTGGCGGCGCTGTCCCGGAATATTATTTGGGCGACAAATTTATTTTTTGGTGGGGCCGCTACCCGGCGCAAGATATTACCCGCCAAGGCGGGTGGCTGGCCGTCTCGGCCACCTTCCTGCAGGGGGGACGGGGCCAATTCGCTTCCGGGCTTGCCAACGACGCCGGCGACTACACCTGGCTGAATAATTACACGCCCGTCGCCGTCATCGGCTACTCGATTTTTGTGTATTACATTCCGCCACAACCTAATCTTATTCCCTGAGCGGAGCGTTGCGGAGTCGAAAGGCATACCATTACTACTCGCGCAATCCCAGCGCTAAAAATCCCGCCTATTGCGGGATTTTTAGCGCCCAAATACAACAAAATTCAAAGGTCCATAAATTTTTTAATATCAGCAAGAGCAATGTAACCCGTTACCATAGCGTCTAAATCCAGTGCGTTGGCTTTTTCAGAAAAATACACAGGCTTTCTCTTACCAATCGCATAGCCGATTTCCGCGCTGACCAAAATTCCAATATAACCCTCCGGATTAAGAACATAAATAGCGTCGGCATTATCGATAGATTTAAAATGCGCCTCTTCAATTTGCTTCATGAGCGGCAAAGTTAAATCGTCTTTTGATAGTCCGGAGTCCAAACCCGGAAAATCCGCTTCGATTCCTACAGCCTTAAAGTCGGCTATAGTTTTTCGGATTAAATCCTTAAACCTCAAACTGGAGCAGATTGTAATTCTTTTCATAATAAAAAATTATTTGTGAAATATTTACCGAAACGTTTACTGGTCTTCAAGCGAAGGAATCGGTTTCAAAACACTCAAGCCGACAAGACAAGCGGGCACGGTGCCCCGCTACCCAATAAAAAGCGAGGCGTCCGATTAAAAAAATGTCGCGCAGCCGCGCTGATAATCTTTTTCATCTTAATCTTGGTTGCGCGGCGAGCGCCAAGCAGCAGCCGAGGCCATACTTTATCCTGTCGTATTATGGCTGACTGCGGTTTTTTTAATCGGACGCCGAGCGCCTATCTGTAATACACCTTCCCCGCCACCCGCAGATCAACGTATTTTAAACTCGCTGTTTTATCTTTTAAGTCGCCCGCCAGCAACGCCGCCAAAACTTTGACCTGCGACTGAGCCGAGCGCGTTAGATTAAAATAAACTTGCCAGCCTTCGCCGGTATAAACAACTAAATCTGTGCTGCCCGCCTCGCCGGTCATAAAACCTGCCACCTCAACATTGATATCACGCAATTGCTTTTTTAAATCCGTGGCAAAGCGAATAGTGGAAGAAGCCAAGGCTTGATTCCCCGGCTCAAAGCTTTGGCCGGCTGGCCCAAAAAACGTTGGCATGGCCGTGCCGGAAATTTCCGGCGCGGCGTGAAAAATTAATCCATTGCTGTCGGCAAAAAAACATCTCTCGCTCTGCGGCAGCGTAATGCCGGCCGTTGTTGTCGCCTGATTGGCCGACGGCGCAAATGCCGCGCTCTGGCACCAGATCGCCGCCGACTGGCGCCCTTTGATCATAATTTTTACTCCTTTCAAAATATCCCGGCCTATCTGCGCGCTTTGGGCTTCCGGAAAAGAGGCTAAAATTAAATGAACGGCTTCGTTCCCTGAAAAAACAGCGAGGCTATCGCCGGGAATGACTTTCCAAATTTTTCTTTGCAGAAGCTGGTTGACCAATTCTTGCGCCTGAGCGGTAGCGGTAAAATTCGTGCTTTCAACGACCAGTTCTTTTATCTTAAAAACCGGCGAAAAAAACACAAAATATAAAAGCCCGGCCAGAGCTGAAATAGAAAAGATTCCCCAAAGCCAAGCCCGCCAGCTGATCTGAATTTTGCGGCGGTGGGTTTTGACGGGAATAGAAAAAATATTAGAGTGTTTTTTCCTCCGATAAGCGAACATAAGTCAGAATTTCTAATTCTTATTCTATTTTACACCTTTTTATCCAGCGCGACAATGTTATTTTTTCATTTTCCGCAACGCTTCCCAAACATCATCCGGAATTGGCGGCGGTTCACGCAACGGGCTTACCCCCGGAT
>CAZOGP010000001.1:27767-31267 GCA_964579775.1 uncultured Candidatus Saccharibacteria bacterium
TCCCAAACATCATCCGGAATTGGCGGCGGTTCACGCAACGGGCTTACCCCCGGATACCGCCAAGCGCTGATTATGGTAATTTTCTGCCCACCAATTTTGAATTTTTCCCTCCCCTTTTGAAGGGGAGGGTTAGGGCGGGGTGAATTTAATCGCGATTTGCTATTAGCCATTAGCCCTTTGCGATTTTGCGTCCACATCACCCAAATCTCAAATGGGTGCTTTGGCGATCCGGCCGGCTGCATGCCCGCCACCGTGTCTTCCGCCACGCCAACCTCCACTCTTTTAGGATAACGCAAGATCCGTTTTATCCGGCTCTCCGACAACCCGTACTGACGCATTTTATTTTTTACGTGGTCGGTCCAATGATAGTTTTCTTTATTGATGAAAAGCATAATTTTACTCTTCTAGTGCCAAGGCTATCAGCTTATCCAGTAATTGCGAAAAAGATAAACCCGCTTTAGCGGCCGCCAAAGGAACCAATGATGTCGCGGTCAGGCCGGGAATCGTATTGATTTCTAAAAAATACGGCCGGCCATTCCTGACAATAAAATCCGAACGGGTCACGCCCCGGCACCCAAGAATTTTATGAACCCTAACGGCCGTCTCCTGGATTTCTTTTGTCAAAGAACGACTAAGTGGCGCCGGGCAGATTTCTTCCGACGCGCCCGGCTCATATTTGGCTTGGAAGTCAAAAAATTCCGCGGTTTTGGGCTTGATCTCGATCACCGGTAAAGCGTTTGGCTCTTCGTTGCCCAGCGCCGCCGCCGTTACTTCGCGTCCATCAATAAATTCTTCCAGCATTAATTCCGTGCCAAATTTAAAAGCTTCTTTTATGGAAGCGTCCAAATTTTTTCTGTCCTTCACGATAAAAACGCCAAATGACGATCCCTGGCAAACGGGCTTAACAACCGCGGGCAGTTTAATTTTGCTTAGATCGTCTTTCCGGTAAATTTTTCCGATAACCGTTGAACGCGGCATTAAAATTTTCTCCGTCAGCAATATTTTTTTCGTCCTTTCTTTGTCCATGGCCAGAGACGAAGCCAGTACGCCGGAAAAAACATAGGGCAAACCTAAAACTTCCAACAATCCCTGAATTGTCCCATCCTCGCCCAAGGGCCCGTGCAACGCCGGAAAAACCAGGTCAATTTTCTTAGCCTCGGCCGCCTCGATAAATTTATGCAGCTGGGTCTTTGGGTCAAACAAAAAAACCTGATATTTTTTCTTATCCAGGTTCTCGAAGATCTTCCGGCCGGTTTTAATCGAAATTTCCCTCTCCGCCGAAAAGCCGCCGTAAAGTAAAGCAATCTTTAATTTTTTCATTGTTCTATTCTCATAATTAGCTTCGTCTTTTTTATTTACCTTATCTCCATGAGAAGCCACCCACCAAGAGAGGCACTCCCTGCATCCTTCTCCTAAGCGAGGACCTGCTTTTCTGAAACGCTCAATTCTTTAAGCGAGGCCAGCCGCCGAGAAAAATGTGTCGCAGACGCCTCCATGTCTTTGTCTCTTTGCGCCGGACGAGGCGGCCAGACTTCAAGCCGCGGCTGGTATTATACTCTTTACTGCCACGCTTAGCCGACGGCGGTTTTTCGAGGCGGGTGGCCGAGCGCTATTTTTCCCGCATCGCCGGGAACAAAATCACTTCGCGCATCGTGGGCGCGTTGGTCAACAACATAACGAGCCGATCCACGCCGATACCCCAGCCGGCGGCCGGCGGCATGCCATATTCCAAGGCTTCAATAAAATCCGGGTCAAAGCGCTGAATTTCATCATCGCCGCGATAATCTTCCTGTGCCTTCATGCGGCTGGCCTGTTCCTGCGGATCGTTCAGTTCCGAATATGCATTGATAAGCTCGGTGCCAGCCACAACCAACTGAAAACGCGCCGCGTTAGAAGGGTCATCCTCCGATGCCTTAGCTAACGGCGACAAATCCAAGGGATGGTCGATTACAAAAGTCGGCTGGATCAGCTTGGGCCGGACCATCTTAAAAATTTCGTCCACCATTTTACAGGCCGGCATATCCTCATCTGCTGGCTTCTGGCCGACTTTGACCAATGTTTTCATCAATTCTTCTTTAGCCGCTTTTTTAATATCGATATCATAATATTCTTTTATCATATCTTGCATCGCCACGCGCTTGAACGGCGGGGTCAGATCAATCTTGACGCCCTGATATTCAATTTCGAGCTCCGGCACCAAAAACTCGAACAGCTCTTCGGTTAATTCCATTAATTGCTCATAATCCGCGTAGGCCCAGTAAAATTCCAGGATGGTAAAATCGGGATTGTGGAATTTATCCATACCCTCATTGCGAAAACACCGGCCCAGCTCGTAAACTTTTTCCAGGCCGCCAACCAATAAGCGCTTTAAATAGAGCTCCGGCGCCACGCGCAAATACAAATCCATATCCAGAGCGTTCAAGTGTGTTTTAAAAGGCCTGGCCAGCGCGCCGCCGGGCAACGTTTGTAAGATCGGCGTTTCCACTTCCATAAAACCATTGTCTTCCAAAAAAACCCGTAAATTTTCTATTATTTCGCCGCGCGCCTTAAATTTGGAGCGGGCACCCTCATCCATCAGCAGATCCAAATACCGGCGGCGGAACCGCTCTTCCGTATCCTTTAAACCGTGCCATTTGTCGGGCAATTGATTTAAGGCCTTGCTCAAAAGACGCACTTTCTTCACTAATAAAGTTTTCTCTTCCGTTTGTGTTTTAAATAGGTCTCCTGTCGCCTCAACAAAATCACCAATGTCAAAATTATCGGCAAATACCTTATACTGCGCCTCGCCCAAAACATCTTTTTTGAAAAAAAGCTGGATCTGCCCGGAAGCGTCTTCCAGCCTCGCAAAGCAAGACCCGCCGTGCAAACGCAGCAGACGCAGGCGCCCGGCTAAAATTATTTCTTTTTTGGCTGGCGCGTATTCGTCAAATTTAGCCAGCGCCTGCTCGGCCAAAATCCGCCCGCGAGCGGTCTTGGCAGGATAAGGATTAATTCCCGCCTCTTTTAAGCGGACCAGTTTATCCGATCGGTCTGATTTTATTTTTTCCAATGACATAGCGTTAGCTGATGGAAATAATTTTGTAGTTAGTCTTGCCGGCCGGCGTCTCAACTTCCACCGCGTCTCCGGCCTTATGGCCCAAGAATGTTTTGCCCAGCGGCGACTCGTTGGAAATCTTGCCAACCACAGGATTGGCTTCTTCCGAGCCAACGATAGTGAAGGTCTGATTCTTGCCGTTGGCTCTGACCTCGACGGCCGAACCGATATGCGCGGTGCTGGAACGATGATTTTTGTCTATCACTGTCGCTTCGCGCAATAATTGCTCCAACTCCAGGATCTTGCCTTCATTGAATGCTTGGGCTTCCCGCGCGGAAATATATTCCTGATTTTCTGAAAGATCACCCAAAGCCTTGGCTTCTTCCAAGCGGTTGGCGATCTTCTGCCGTTTTATCTTTAACTCTTCGAGTTCCTGCTTATGCTGCTGAAATCCTTCTTCGCTCAA
>CAZOGP010000001.1:31367-42816 GCA_964579775.1 uncultured Candidatus Saccharibacteria bacterium
ATAGTATTCCTGCAATGTTTCCTTGATTACCGGCATCGCCACTTGGCTTCCTTCGCCGGCGCTTTCCACCAAAACGACTATGATCATTTGCGGGTCATTATACGGGGCAAAAACCGTTCCCCAGGCATTCGGGTTGCTATTGCCCGCTAGTTGCGCTGTGCCAGTTTTGGCGCCAACGGCGAACGGCAGATCATTAAGCAGACGCGCCGAACCGTCGGTGACGGTTTGGCGCATGGCTTTCTTTATGACGTCCAGATTCGCTTGGTCAATAAAACCTTGCTGTAAAATTTTTGGTTCGATCTCGCTGATGACATTTTTGTCCGAATCGATGATTTTGTCAACCACGTGCGGCTGCCAGACCTTGCCGCCATTTACTATCGCGGCCGTCGCCGCAGCCAGTTGCAAAGGAGTGGCCAATAAATCCCCTTGGCCGATGGAAACGTGATAAGTGTCCCCAGTATACCAGGCCTCCTCTTTGGCCTGCTGCTTCCATTGGGGACTGGGCACGAGACCCTTATCTTCACCCGGCAGGTCAATGCCCAAAAGAGCGCCAAAGCCGAATAAATTAAAATAATTAGCCAGCTTTTCTATCCCCAGTCCCTTTATATTACCATACCCGCCACCGACTGTATAGAAATAAACATCGCAAGATTGGGCGATAGCCGAATAAATATCCACCAGACCGTGCGCCTTCCAGTCGGCAAAACGATAAACAATATCAGAATTATATTGGTTGGCCACTACTAGTTCGCCCGGGTCAAAAATTTTAGTTATTGGCGAGATAATCTTTTCCTGCAACGCCGCGCTGCCAATAAGAGGCTTGACCGTGGAGCCCGGCGCATATTGGCCGGAGACGGCCCGATTAAAAAGAGGCTGCGCCTCATCAGTCAGCAAGGCCTCTGAGTCTTTGGAGGAAAGCCCCTGGGCAAAAAGATTATTATCAAAACTGGGAAAGCTCACCAGGGCCAGCACGCCGCCGCTGGCCGGATCCAAAGCCACCGCCGCCGCTTTTTTCAAACGCAGACTTTGTAAGGCCCGCTGCAGACTGTTATAAAGCGCCTCCTGCAGACGGCTGTCTATCGTCAATAATAATCCTTGGCCACTTTGCGCCTTTTGCTCAGCCACTTCCCCTTTCAACCGGCCGAGAGAGTCAACTTCCAGGATCTTTTGCCCGGGCTGGCCACGCAAAACACTCTCATAAAATGCCTCCAGCCCATTCCGGCCAATCTTTTCCGTAAGGAAATAATCGGGATTTTCTTTAATATCAGAATCGGTTAATCTGCCCAGATATCCCAAGATATGCGCGTACTGGGGAGCGTTAACATATTGGCGCATAATATTTTGTTCCACGCTAAAACCCGGCAAATCATTAATGGCCGCCTGGACCTCAAGCATTTTTTCATGGGCTAAATTTTCCATGACGATTGCCGAAGGACCTAATTTTAAATTTATGCCGCTGATGTCATTTAAAATGTCCTGCTCCAGCAAGCCTGTTACTTGCGCCGCCTTTTTAATGACCGCCACGCGCTGCGCCTGATCTTTTGGCAGGTCCGGCAGGCTCACCAATAGATTAAAACTGGGAACGTTAAAAACCAGCTGTTTGAAGTTTTTATTATAAATTATGCCGCGGTCAGCGAAAATCGGCAACGAACGCGTTCGGTTCTTTTCCGCTAAATTCTTAAAGTAATCTCCCTGCCAAATTTGCATGTTAGCGGTTTGAACAAGTAAAACCAAAAAGGCGACCAAAATCACCCCGCTAAAAATCTTAAAAATTTTTGGCCTGATCGGCACTTCAATCCTTTGGCCCTCAAGCGCCGAGGGTTTGGTGGCATCCAGCAGGATCTCTTCCGGTTCGATCGCTTCCTTAAAAATAGTCTTGATCCTAAGCTTGGCCAGCGCTTTATTCAAATTTGGCAAGTCGTCCATCATCATTGTTAAACAGCCTGCTTTTATTTAATCCCCAAAGGATCAACAGGCTTAAGATTCCATTATATAATAAATTTATCGGCAAAACGGCGTAAAAATAAAAAGCGGACAAACTGATCGGTTCCATCAGATGCCAGACAGAGAACAGGTGGCTCAGCAGGATCTGGAAAAACTCAAATAACAAAATACCCAAAAAAGTTAAGGAAAAAATAGCCGGCAGATCGTTTTGCTTAAAAAGAATAACGCCAAGTTCTTTAAGACAAAAAAACACCAGCCACAAGCTAAGGGTCGCCAAACCAAATGGTTGACCGGCTATCAGGTCAAAAAAAAGAACCGGGATTAAGATCAGCCAGTCTTTTTTATTTTCCCGGCAATAAATCGCCCAGGCTAGAACGCCGGCCAAAATAAAATTGGGAGCAACTGCCAAAATTGACAGACGCGCCAGAACGGTCAGCTGCAACGCCACAATTAAAATTGACAGTAAAAAAAGTAAAAAAATCCGCATCTTTATTGAAGTAAAACAAAAACTTTCTCTAATTTATTAAATTCAAGAACCGGAGTTATCGCTGCCCGCTGAAAAATTTCGCTTTCTTTTCTGACCACGCTGGCAATGCGGCCGATGACTAGACCCCTGGGAATGGCATCATTCAACCCGGAAGTCAATACGGGTTCCCCGACTAGGACCTGGGCGTCAATAGGGATCATTTCCATGGCTATTGCCAAGCCATGACTACCCTTCACGGCGCCGCTGACCCGCGACTCCTGGGTTATGGCGTTGACCGAAGAATTGCTGTCGGAGATCAAAAGGACCTTAGAAAAAATCTGGTTGACCTCGACCACGCGCCCTACTAAAAAATTATTGGCGGCAACAACCGCCAGATTAATAGCTACCCCGTCTTTTTCCCCTTTATCAATTAAAAAATACTGACCCAGGACAGGATTATATCCTGTAATGCGAGCCATCACTAATTTTTGTTTTCCCGGCGGTAAAAACCCCAGCTGCTGACGCAAAACCTCATTTTCGCGCTCCGCCTCTTTCAAGCTGGCCACTTGCTCAACCAACGCCGCGTTCTCGCTCCTTAAAATAATATTTTCGTTATTCAAATCTTTAAGCGCCGCCAGAAATCCCCACGCGCCGGCCATTCCATTATCCACGGCCTGAAATAATTTTAAAAAGGGGCTGGTCGCAAAAAAAGCCAGGGACTTAGGGCCAGCCAGCAATCCCCGCCAATTAAAAAAAATCAGCAGTAAAATTACTGCCAGAATGACGAAAAAATTTATTAATCTGGATTTATTGATGCTCTTCATGAATTGCTTAATATTTTCTGTGTAGTTCCGCGACATTAGGCCATCGTGTTTTTACCGCGAAACTACGCTGAACACTGCGCAGAAGGACGCGGAAATTAAGTTCCGCGTTTATCCGCGGTCTTATCTTGGCGCTTCCCGGTATTGGGGTGAAACTAAAACCTCATTCAGGCGTTCAATATCTTCCAGCACCACGCCACAACCCCGCACCACCGCGGTCAGCGGATCTTCCGCCACCCGAACCGGCATCTGTGTCTCTTCCGCCACCAGCCTGTCCAGCCCCCTCAACAGGCTCCCGCCGCCAGAAAGCATAATACCCCGTTCCATAATATCCGCCACAAGCTCGGGCGGAGTCTGTTCCACCGTGGCCTTGATGGCGTTGACTAATATTTTAACCGACCGGGACATAGCTTCCCTGATCTCATAATCATTCACCATCAATTCTTTAGGCAAACCATTGATCAGGTCCCGGCCGCGCATCACGGCTTTTAATTTTTCACTTTGCTCGCAAGTCGAACCAATGGAAATTTTTATGTCTTCGGCGGTCTTCTCACCCAGCAAAAGCTTAAATTCATCCCGCGCGTATTTAATAATGTCTTCATTCAATTTATCGCCGGCAATACGCAAACTCTTGCTCACAACGATCCCGCCCAGCGATATCACCGCCACCTCGCAAGTGCCGCCGCCGATATCCACTATCATATTGCCCACCGGTTCTTGGATCGGCAAACGCGCGCCGATGGCCGCGGCCATCGGCTCTTCGATCAAAAAAACTTCCCGCGCGCCGGCGCTGCGCGCCGCGTCTTCCACTGCCCGCTTCTCCACTTCCGTTACGCCGCAAGGCACACCGATAACGACCCGGGGCCGCGTCAAAAAAGATAAATTTTTATTACTAACCTGATTGATAAAGTACCGCAGCATCTGCTCGGTTACTTCAAAATCAGAGATCACGCCTTCAACCAGCGGGCGAGTCGCCACGATGTGGCCGGGAGTGCGGCCCACCATGCGCTTGGCCTCATTGCCGATCGCCAAGATCTGGCCGGTCTTTTGATTCACCGCCACCACCGAAGGTTCGTTGATCACGATTCCCCTGCCCTTAACGTAAACCAAGGTATTGGCCGTGCCCAAGTCTATACCGATATCTTTGGAAAATTGGCCGAAAAGTTTATTGAACATAAAGTTAAAACAGCCTCGTTATGTCCTTCAAAGTTATCACAATCATCAATAAAATCAAGAACGCAAAGCCCGCCGTATGGACGGCTTTTTCCACCGCCTGGCTCACCGGTGAACCCTTAATTTTTTCGATCAGCAAAAACAGCACTCGCCCGCCGTCCAGCGCCGGGAACGGCAGCGCGTTAACAATGGCCAAATTCGCCGACAGTAAGGCGGCCAGTTGCAACAAGTAGACAAAACCCATGCTGGCGGCTTGCCCCGTGATAGAAAAAATCCCCACCGGCCCGATGACCTCTCCAGCGCCCCGGCCAGAACTTAAAAATTGCCAGATCAAATAGGCCAAAGAAGAAATTATCAGCCAGATCAGACTGAAGGTTTCTTTTGTGCCTTCCCAGATCGCGCGTTGCCATGGGAAAGATATTTCCGTCACGCGCGCCAACGCCACGCCCATTGCCCCCTCATTTAACGGCGGGCTCACGCGCGGCACAATGCTGACCTGAAAATCCGCCTGGCCTCTTTTCAGTAAAACCACCAGATCCCTACCCTTATTCTTATCAATGAAATCCTGCACGCTGATAACTTTATCCGCGCCTGACAATTGACTGCCATCCGCGGTGTTCACGCTCAAGATTATATCGCCGACTTTCATGCCGGCTTTATCGGCCGGCGAAGCGGCTACCACTTGCGTTATCTGAACCTTAGCGCCGCTGGCCGCCTGACTGTCGTCTATCGCCCAAGGCAAACCGATCATATAGCCCAGGCTCAACAGCGCTATTGCCAAAACTATGTTCATTGTCACTCCCGCCAGCAGAACACTGGCCCGTTGCCAGATCTTTTTGGCGGCAAAAGACCGCTGGCTGGATTTTTCTTCTCCATCTTCGCCGAATATCTTCACAAATCCGCCCAGCGGAATTAAATTTAAAGAATAAAGAGTTTCCCCTCTTTTGATGCCAAAAATCCGCGGCGGAAAACCAAAGCCAAACTCTTCCACTTTTATGCCTAACTTTTTAGCAACCAAAAAATGCCCAAGTTCGTGGACAAAAACCAGCAGACCTAAAATAATTATAAATGCCAATATCGTCAACATCAATTTTATTTATCATTAATGATTCGAATAATCTTAAAAAAATGACAAATGACAAATTTCTAATGACAAATCAATGTCAAAGCTCAAAATCCAAAGAATTTATTTTGACATTTGGATTTGGGATTTGATTTGACATTAGCCATTAGGATTTTGTCATTTAGATAGTCGTTATTTCTTTCTCCTTCCCCTCTCCCTGCTCGTCAATTTTTTTATTATAATCATCAATCACTTTTTGCAACTCTTCCTTGCCGCGGAATTTATCATCTTCACGGACCAAGCCCGCGCGCTCTCCGTCCTGCAATTCTTTCCAGGCCCGCTCGCGGCCAGAGCGCACCGCGATCCTGGCTTCTTCCATTTTTTGCTTTAAATTGCGAACTAATTCTTTACGCGTCTCCTCATTCAGCGACGGAACACTAACCCTGATTATCTCGCCGCTGTTAACCACCGAAAGGCCAGAACGGGAAGAACTTATGGCTTTCTCGATTTCCTTCATAATGCTTTTATCCCATGGCTGAACCGTGAGAAGTCTCGGCTCGGGTGCGGTTATAGCTGCCAATTCTCGAAGTTGGGAACGGCCGTTATAGCATTCCACCTCCACCGTTTCGATCAACGCCGGCGTGGCGCGGCCCGTGCGCAACACACCTATTTCTTCCTTAAAATGCGCTATGGTTTTTTCCAGGTCCGGCTTGATCTTATTGATGATATCTTTGTACATATTCCTTCACTTCGTTCAGTCAATTTAAAATTTAAAAATGAAAATTTAAAAAAGACTAAACAAATTTATTAATATCATCCCGTTGTTCGGGATACCTAAATTTTTAACTTTTAATTTTTAATTTTTAATTTCAATCGCAAGCGTAGCGAGCGATTATTCCCCCATGCCCGCGTAGATCACTTTGGTATCTCGCGGGTCAATGACAATATATTTAATATTCCTGGTGCTGGCAATCGGATGCAGGCTCCAGGTCCGGCCATTATCCTGCGTGCGATAAATAACGTTGCCAGCCGCGTAGTAAAGATATGAAGAAGTCAGCGGGTCCAGCGCGATGGCGTTCACCGAAATGGAATTGGGCGGGATCACGATATTAACCTTCTGCCAAGTTTGGCCAGCATCAGCGCTTTTGAGCAAGCCATACTTGGCCCCAGAATACAGCACATTGGGATTTTTGTTGTCAATGACCAACACCTGCATTTCCTGGGTCTCTCGCGGAAAAGCCGACAGGCCCGTTAGCGTCTGCCAAGTATTGCCTTTATCATTAGTCTTGTAAACCCCCTTATTGAAGGTGGCCACGAAAACGGTCCTGGTGTCATACGGGTTAACTTTAATATCCGTGATGACATCTTCAAACCATTTTATGACCTGCCAATTCTTGCCATAATCCGTACTCTTTAAAAATCCGCCTTCGGCCGTGCCCATATAAACGACGGAGGGATCAAAAGAATCGATGGCCACCGCGAACACCGCGTATTGTTCGCGCGCCACCCGATAAACTTCTTCCCAGTCTTTGCCCGCATCCCCCGACCGCAACAAGCGCCCGAGTCTGTTTTGATAAACGCCGGCGTAGAGAATATTGCTATCTTTTGGGTCAACGGCGATATCATAAACATTAGCCCGTTTATCCAGCGCCAAATTATTCAAATCGTCCAGATGATACCAGAGATCACCGCCATCCATAGACTTATAGATTCCTTCACCCCGCGTGCCCAAATACATAATTTTTGGGTCTCTAGGATCAAATGAAATGGTTGAAACCGCGGTCGATGAAATCGTCTGACTTTTAGAAATCGCGGCCTTCTGCTCCCAATTTTCGCCCCGGTCAAGCGTGCGCCAAATCCCGGCATCGCGCACGGAAGAACAATCGAAAGGGAATGAAGACAAAATACCGGCAAAGAAAACTGGCAAAACAAAGACAAATAATTTATTTTTTACCCCGTTAGAGTTTTTCATAAATTTAATTACCCGTTCTAAGTTTTTTTCAAAAACTCTAACGGGGTTCATATTCTCATCATTAAAACTTCCAGCGCCAGCCTAGCGTTGAAGCTGGAATTATTTAAAATTGTCTGGGTTTTTTGGATCTCCCGACAAGCGCCCAAAAGACTGCCCGCCGAGTAACCGCTCAAAGATCTTTCACCGACCGCCTTATTAATAGCCAAATCTCCCCGACCGCTTTGTTCCAGCAGCCGGTTGCGCAACCACAGAAGCCACTGATTTAAAATATCCTGCGCCTGGGCCGGATCTTGCGCCAGAATCTTCGCCTCCTCCCAGCGGCTAGCCAAAGACGACTGCAACAGTTCAATAAAATCCGTAATGATCTTTTTTTGCCGCGCCATCAATTCCGGCTCCGCCAATAATTTCATCACCCGACCGGGCCGACCGGCTGCCAACTTGACCGCCTCCGTTAGAACACCAGTTTTAGCTGATGTATTTTTTAAACCAGCAACAATCTCTTTTTCCGGCACCGATAAAAACTTTATCAGTTGGCACCGCGAAACGATGGTCGGCAAGATTGCCTGCCAATTGGCGCTGATCAAAATTATCAAACTGTGCTCGCTTGGCTCCTCCAGGGTTTTAAGCAGAGCGCTGGCCGCTTCATCGCTCATTGCCCCAACCTCCTCAATAATCGCGATTTTCCGGACAGCGCTATAGGGGAACAAACTTAACTGCCATTGCAGCTCGCGCGTTTCTTTTATGCCAATCTCCAGACTTTTTACAATACCGTCCTTTTCCACTAAACGCGGACTTAAAATGATAAGATCCGGATTTTGCCCGCGCTCAATGGCTAAACACTGGCGGCATTGGCCGCAAGCTCGAAGATCTCCCCCTCTCCTCTCGGAGGAGAGGGTTGGGGTGAGGTTTTTCTGCTCACACAGTTGCCACTTCGCCCACTCCATAGCCAAAGTCAATTTGCCCACCTGCGCCGGCCCGACAAACAAATAAGCGTGCGCCAGACGATTTTGCCGGACAGATTTGGTCAAAAACTCCCAAATTCGCTGATGGCCAATAAGCATAATGACTACGAATTACGAATAAATACGAATATACGAATTCATGCTCCTCCCTTTGTAAAGGGAGGTAGGGAGGGATTTAATAATTCTCTATTGGATAAATAAAGTTTTTTAAATCTCCCCTAACCCCTCCTAAAGGAGAAAAACCTGCATTGCTCCCTCCCTTTAGGGAAGGTTGGGGAGAATTTCTCCTCCTCTTAATTGAACCTCATCATTATTCGTACTGTTTAATGTATTCCTCAATACCCAGCTTCTTTAGTTTCTTATTATTCCTAATAAATTGTGGCTTTAGTTTTTTACAGGAATCTATATCCAAACATTCCCAGCACCCGGTTATTTTTCGCTCAACACAACAAATTTTAATATGACAAGTGGAAGATTTTTCGTTGTCTTCCCGACAAAAATTTTTACATTCAAGAACAATTAATTTTTTTAAAATTGTTTTAATCTCCGGCGATTCCCGCAAAAGCTCAGAGTCCTTATCTTGCGCAGACTTTAATTCGTCCAACAACTGCCTGGCTAGAGCCGCGATTTTCATTTTATAGCACTTTGGACAATAAAGTCAGCAGTAGGCGATAAAACGTAAATTTTTAGAAGATTCCTTGTTTCTTCTCATAAATACTAAGGCTTTCCGATAATTACGTTTACCTGCTTTCTTTGGCTTCATTATACCTTATTTTCTTCACAAACTCCATTATTTCGCTCCTGAATCTTTCCTTTGAAAATTTCTCCGCCCATTTGCGGATGACCAGAGGGCTGTAATTTTTATAATTATCCCGCAGGCGGCGCACGCCGTCCGCCAGAACTTCGGGCGTTTGCGCTTCAAAAAGTTCTCCCGTCATGGCCGACAAAACCGTCTCGCGCGCGCCGCCGGCGTTAAACGCCAACACCGGCTTGCCATAGCTCATCGCCTCCACCGGCGCGATGCCAAAATCGTCCTCGCCTGGGAAAATAAAAGCGTAGCAATTTTTATAATACTCGGCTACCTCCTGATCCGGCCGCCAGCCCAAAATTCTCACGTTATCCTTAGCGATGCTCCGCAAGTATGCCTCTTGCGGCCCTTCGCCGATAATAACTAATGGCAAACCTAATTTGTTGAATGCCTCCACCGCCACATCTATTCTTTTATAGGACGCAAGCTGCGAAACAATAAGAAAGTACTCTCCTATTCTGCCTCTGTCATCCCGAGCTCCAGCGAGGGATCTCTCGGCTTGTCCGAGACCGCTACCCACATTCGTCGGATATTCCGACCCCGCCACGGCGGGGTCGGAATGACTAAGTTTTTTATTGCTATTAGCCATTGGCCCTAATCCCCTGGCTAGATTCACTGGCGGATATATCACCTTGGCCTGACGCCGGTAAAATTTGCTGATGCGAGAAGCGGTGGCGCGGGAATTAGCGATAAAATAGTCAACCCGCTGGCTAGCCGCCCTGTCCCACAACCGCAAATAGCTCATAAATAATTTAGCCAATAAACGGCGGCTGCCGCCAACCGCCTGCTGACCCAGATACTCGTGGCTGTAATCCCATAAAAATCTCGCCGGATTGTGGCAATAATTTATATGAATGGTTTTGGGCCGGGTAATTATTCCTTTGGCAAAAGCCGAGGAAGAAGAAATGACCAGGTCAAAATCGCGCAGATCAAAGGTCTCCGGCGCCACCGGCATAAAAGGCAGCAAGTACCTGGGGCGCGACCGCCACCATTTGGGAAATTTTTGCAGAAAAGAAGTCTTAACGCGTTCTGCCGGGAAATATTTTCCCATTTTTTGTTCATCGTATAAAAAGGCGTAGATCGGCGCCTCCGGGAACATTTTCGCCAATTCCAAAAAGACCCGCTCCGCTCCCCCCATTCGTGTCAAATAATCATGCACTAGCGCAACCTTCAAATCTATTCTGTCATTCTGAGCGCAGCGAAGAATCTTTTTAGATTATTCGGTCGCTACGCTTCTCGCAATGACTATATTTTTATTATTACCCCTAGCGTTTCCTTCGCGCATTTTTCCCAGCTAAACTGCTTAATGTTCTCAAAACCCGATTGTCTTAGTCTATCACGCAAATCGTTATCGTCAATTATTTGTTTTACCGCTTCCGCTATCCGGGCGGGATTCTTCGGATTGACAAACAGGGCGCCCTGGCCCGCGATTTCCGGCAAACAAGAACTGGCGCTCGTTACGACCGACACACCCGCGGCCTGCGCTTCCAGCACCGGCAAGCCAAAACCCTCATAAAAGGACGGGAAAAGAAAAATATCTGCCTCAGACAATAAACGCCATTTTTCATCTTCGTCGACATAGCCGAGTTCCGTTATCTGTAATTTTAAATTTTCAATTTTAAATTTTAAATTTTCGTAGCCATACCCGGGCACACCGGCTAACACGAGCTTATGCGGTATTTGATACTCCTCTTTTAATATCTTATACGCCTCTAAAATTCCCTGCACATTTTTTTTGGTTTCCAAACGGCCAAGATATAGTATGTACGGCTTTTCTCTGGTTGTCATCCCGAGCGCAGCGAGGGATCTCTGGCGAATGCCGGTCCCACATTCGTGGGAGATTCCTCGGCCTACGGCCTCGGAATGACAGACGAAGACGCCATGATGCACCACCTCAATCTTCTCCGCCCTCGCCCCATAAAACTTTATCAGATCATTTTTTGTATTTTCTGAAATCGCAATAATTTTTCCGGCTTTTTTTACCGCCCGTTTAGTGCTCCATTTTAAATACACCCTGTGCCAAAACGGATAATATTCCTGAAAATATTCGTACTCCAGGCCATGAATTGTTACCACGGAATTTTTTGGCGAAAAAAACGGCAGAATATGAACCGGGATAAACAAAACATCCGGCGAGCGACGTAATATTTCCCAAGCCAAACGAATCTGCGTCCACAAAAACGGCAGAGGCCAACACAAAACTTTTATTTCAAAATTGGGAGGCAGGGGAAAATCAAAAA
>CAZOGP010000002.1:0-1343 GCA_964579775.1 uncultured Candidatus Saccharibacteria bacterium
GTAAAAATCTATGGCCGAAGTTAAAGTTTTAATAGAGGGCCATACATCAGCAGAGTCGGGCGGGGAGAAAACCTGCGCGACGATTACGCTGATAAAAGACGGGGACAATAAAATTATTGTTGACCCGGGTATTTTGGAGAGCCAAAAAATACTGGTGGATAAATTGAAGGAAGAGGGGTTGAGCGTGGATGATATAAATATTGTTTTTATAACCCATTCCCATATTGACCACTATCGGAATATCGGCATGTTCCCGGAAGCCAAAACTTTGGAGTATTTTGGGCTATGGGATAAAAATACCGTGCGAGACTGGCCGGAGCAATTCAGCGACGATATTAAAATTATAAGAACGCCGGGGCACAATTATGATGGTTTAACGTTTTTGGTTAAAACGAGCGAGGGCGTGGTGGCAATTTGCGGAGACGTATTTTGGAAAAAGGAGTTTCCGGAAGTAAAAGATGATATCTACGCTTCAGATAAAGAAAAATTAAAAGAGAGCCGAAAAATAGTTTTGGCGTCGGCTGACTGGATAATTCCCGGCCACGCGGGGATGTTTAAGAAATAACAGTATAAAGATTGTTATTCTCGTGTTCTCAAGAACTTGAGAATAAAGAAATATGAATAATCTATACGAATCCATTAAAGGTGTAATTAGTCCGGATATTTGCAGCGAAGATGTCGGCAGATATTTTTTAAAAAGACTGGAAGAAGGGAAGCTTACCAGAGACGAAAATCCAATAAGTCATTTTTGTTTAAATTTCCTATCTTATAATCCGGTAAACAAGCAAATCTTCGTAGTCCATCATAAAAAATCTAATCTTTGGCTTATCCCGGGCGGGCATATAGATAAAGGAGAAAATTTAATGCAAGCTTTAAATCGGGAAATCCAAGAAGAGCTCGGCATAGCCAATAAAATTAAAGATAAAATAAAGCCGTTTTTGCTGACAATTACGCCGATTGACCGCCCGGTTCAGCCTTGCAAAGACCATTTGGATGTCTGGTATCGTTTTCCAACGGACGGCGCCGAATTTAATCTTGGCCTGGAGGAGTTTCTTGATACAAAATGGCTTGGTCTAAATGAAGCCAGAAAACTGATAACCGACCCGCCTACTTTACAGGCATTAGATAAAATGGGAAAATTATTTACAAGCTAAGATTTTAATCACAGATTTAATTTTTTAAGAGAGGATATAATATATTTTTTGTCATTCCGGGCTTGACCCGGAATCCAGGCCCTGAAACCAAATCCCTCCTAGCCTCCCTTTACGAAAGGGAGGAATAGAACCTGGATTCCCGCCCTTCCTGCATCAGGATCTACGACCTTCGCGGGAACGGCATATGAG
>CAZOGP010000002.1:1443-17740 GCA_964579775.1 uncultured Candidatus Saccharibacteria bacterium
TAATAATTAAATAAAACAAAATTTATGCATGGATTTTCTGACAACATAGAGAAGGCGACATTAGCCAATAATAATTTCCGTAAAGTATTATATACTGGCAAGCACAGCCAGTTGGTGTTGATGAGCTTAAAGCCGAAAGAGGAAATCGGGATGGAAGTGCATGAGGATAATGACCAATTTTTTCGGTTTGAGAAAGGGCAGGGGAAGTGTATCATTGACGGCAACGAGTACGCGATAAGCGATGGCTCGGCTATAGTCGTGCCAAGCGGCGCGCAACATAATGTGATTAACGTTTCGGCGACAGAAGACCTAAAATTGTACACCATCTATTCTCCCGCCCATCACCAGGATGGCGTGGTGCGGGCCACTAAAGCCGAAGCCGATGGCCCGGAATTTGACGGAGTAACGAGCGAATAAGAATGGATAAGATCAGGGCTTTGTTTGATGGTCACAGGAAGCGCATTTTATTAATAGTCAGCATTGGGCTTTTGGCTGTGGCGGTTATTGTCTTGATTTTAAGGCCGCCACGCGTTTTGCGGGGCGGCCTTTTAAATTTGTGGCCGGGCGAGCCGGTGATAGTTAAGTCCACGATTAGCCCGTCGGTTTCACCGAGCGCCAGTCCAGCCGAGGAGATCAGACTTCTGTTTTTAGGAGACTTAATGTTTGACCGAAATATCCGGCAGGCCGCGGTTAAGAACGGCAATAATTTTATTTTTGTCCAAGTAGCGGAGTTGTTGGCCACTAACGATCTGGTAGTGGCGAATTTGGAGGGTCCGATAACGGATAAAAAGTCGGTTAGCTCAAATACGGCGCCGGGAAGCGACGGCAATTTCGTTTTTACTTTTGACCCGGGCCTGGCTCAAGCGCTGTTTGACAACAATATTCGGTTGGTCAGTTTGGGCAATAACCATATTTTAAATTTCGGGCAAACAGGACTGGACGCGACCAAGCAGTATTTAAATAGCGCGGGTGTGGCTTTTTTGGGCTCGCCGGGAGGCGAACGGAGCAGAATCAAGGAAATAAAAGGCGTGAAAATCGCGTTCGTAAATTATAATCAGTTTGCCGAGAACGCATCGCTTGAGCAAACAGCGGTCATTGAAGAAATAAAAAGAGTAAAAGCGCAAGCGGACACTGTAATTTTATACGCGCACTGGGGGATCGAATATGATAGCGCGCCCAACAGTGTGATAAAAAATTTAGCGCATCAATTTATTGACGCGGGCGCGGATTTAGTTATCGGCTCGCACCCGCATGTTATCCAGAGGGCGGAAGAATATGGGGGTAAGAGAATTTATTATTCCTTGGGCAATTTCGTCTTTGACCAGTATTTCAACGAAGCGGTCCGGCGGGGACTGGGCGTTATTATGAAGATTGACAGCGCCACCAAACGGCTGGAATTTGAAGAAAAAAAGCTGTATTTGCAAATCAACGGTCAAACAATCTTAATCGAACCGTGAGTGATGTATTCTTAAGTTCTCGAGAACTTAAGAATAGGTGCATAAAAGTGGTATAATTAAAATATGCCAAAAGAAGAAAAAAGTTTTTATCAGCTGGAAAGAATCGTGCGGGGGTTTTCCAATCACCGGCGAATTGAGATCTTGGAATTGCTGAAAAAATCGCCGGAGCTTTCGGTAGTGGAAATTTCCGGCCAGCTCAAAATTAATTTTAAGACCGCGGCCGAGCACATCAGGCGTTTGGCGATAGCGGGAATGGTTTTAAAACGCAACGACAGCCATAGCGTACGTCATAAAGTTTCAGAGAGGGGCGAGCAAGTTCTTAAGTTCTTGAGAACTTTAGAATAAACCAATAAATCCATGAAAATTAATAAACAAAAAGAACTGATTGATTTTTTGAAGGCGGAAGGCGTTCTAAAATCCCCGCGTATTATTGATGCCTTTGAGGCGGTGGATAGGAAGGATTTCGTGCCTCAAGAGATGGCCGAAGTGGCGTACGCTGACGAGCCTTTGCCTATTGGCTTTGGCCAAACCATCTCCCAGCCTTCAACTGTAGCGTTTATGCTGGAACATTTGGCGGCGAACGAAGGTGACGTTGTCTTTGACGTGGGGTCGGGCTCCGGCTGGCAAGCGGCTTTGTTGGCGCGGATTGTCGGGCCAAAAGGCCGGGTTTATACCGCTGAAATTGTCTCGGAACTTTGTGAGTTTAGCCGGGAAAATATAAAAAAATACAAGGAGTTAGCGGAACTGATTATTTCTGAATGCGGCAACGCGGCCGTGGGCGTGGCGTCTTTGCCCCAAAAAGAGAGTTTGGATAAAATTATCGTTGCCGCGACATTGGACGAAGTGTCGGCAATTTGGCGGGTGCAATTGAAGGTTGGCGGAAAAATGATCTATCCAAGCCACGAATCTTTATTTGAAGAGACCAAAATCAGCGCTGGCGAGTTTAAGTTGGTTAAGTATCCGGGTTTTGTTTTTGTGCCGTTTGTTAAGGAATAATTTCAATCTGTTTTTTATCGTCAGGAATCATTCTAATCCAAGAAAGGGCGGATAATTAAAAAATATATCTATGAATAAAAAATATTCTCTGCCCCAATTGCTCTACGGCTACAAGGATTTAGCCCCGCAAATTTCCGAGGTGCAATTGACACTTCATCATCAAAAGCACCACCAGGCGTACGTTAACGCCGCCAATGCCATTTTGGCCAAACTGGACAAGGCGCGGCAAGAGGATACAGACTTAGATATGAAAGCCACCCTTAAAGACCTGTCTTGGCAGATTGGCGGGCATATTTTACATTCGTTATTTTGGGAGAACTTGGCGCCAGCCCCGCCTGGCGGGGCTGGCGCGCCAACCGGTAAGCTGGCTGAAGCGATAGTCCGGGAATTTGGGAGCTTCGAGCGGTTCAAAAAAGAATTTACCCAGGCTGCGCTATCCGTTGAAGGTTCGGGCTGGGCTGCGCTGGTTTTTGACGCGCCAACAGAGCGGCTACTCATTGCGCAAATAGAAAAGCACAATAATGATCTTATCGCGTCATTACCGATTTTGCTGGTGCTGGACGTTTTTGAGCATGCCTACTATTTGGATTACAAAAATGAACGGGCTAAATTTATTGAGGCTTTTTGGCAAATCGTAAATTGGGATGAGATAGCGAAGAGATTTGAGCTGTCTGTATTGTAGAAGTCAAACTTTTACAGCGTCTAAAAGCCCGGGAGTCAAATTTTTAATTCACCTCACCTCTTCGAGCCTGAAGGCTCATCAGAGCCTGAACGGCCTAACCCTCTCCTTCGTAAGGAGAGGGAATTTTTTATGGTATAATAAGACTATGGAACTAAAATTTCCTGAAGGATTTTTCTGGGGCGCGGCGACCAGCGCCCATCAAGTTGAAGGCGGGACAAAAAATGACTGGACAGAGTGGGAGCAAGAAAAAGCTAAGGGCTTAGCGCAAATAGCCGCCCTTCGACAAGCTCGGGGTAAACAATCTTGGCCGGAATATATTTTGAACGGCTATCCTAGTCCGCTGGAGCCGGCTAATTATATTTCCGGCCGGGCTTGTGACCATTATAACCGTTTTGACGAAGACTTTGATATTGCTAAATCTTTGGGTCATAACGCGCATCGTTTTTCCATTGAATGGAGCCGGGTTGAGCCGGAAGAGGGGAAATTTAATGAAAAGGAGATTGAACACTATAGGCAGGTAATTTTAGCTTTGCGCGAGCAAGGAATAGAACCCTTTGTGACGTTATGGCACTACACACATCCGGTTTGGTTTGCCCAGCGCGGGGGTTGGTTGCATCCTAAGGCTAAAGAATCGTTTTTGAATTTTGTTGCCAAAATAGTTTCGGAGTATAAAAACGACGTAAGGTATTGGCTCACTTTTAACGAGCCGGAAACTGTGGTTCGTCATGGTTTCATCCAGGCGATCCGTCCGCCGCAAGAGCGGAACCTCCGCAAGGCGTTTAAAATGCTTAAAGTTCTGGTTCAAGCCCACAATGACGCCTATCAGTTGATTCATAAGATCGCGGAGGGAAAAGCGACGGTCGGTTTTGCCGAAAGCCTGGTTTTTTTTGAAACTTATAATAATTGGCCTCATAATGTGCTTTTAATGAAGCTTCTTGATTGGTACCGAAATAAACAATTTGTTCCGAAAGTTGTTAAAAATACGGATTTTATAGGGTTAAATTATTATTTTCATTCACGGGTTCGTTTTAATCCCTTCATTTCTTGGAAATGGTTCCAATACAATGAAAATAAATTAGGCGCAAGCGACATGGGCTGGGAAATATATCCGGAAGGAATTTATAAAATGCTGATGATCTTAAAAAAGTATAATAAACCGATTTTTATAACCGAAAATGGGATCGCTGACGCCAAAGACGAAAAAAGAGGAATGTATATAAAAGAATATTGCCGCTATATTTATAAAGCCATCGGTGAAGGCGCGGACGTGAGAGGGTATTTTTACTGGTCGTTGCTGGATAATTTTGAGTGGGATAAGGGTTTTTGGCCGCGGTTTGGGCTGGTGGAAATTGATTATCAGACGCTGGGACGGAAAATCCGGTCCAGCGCTCTGGAATACGCTAAAATTTGTAAAGAAAATAAAATAGAGTCATTCTGAGGCCGTAGGCCGAAGAATCCAGGGAGCTCGTTGCGCGGGTCGCTACGCTCCCGCGAGATTCCTCGCTTCGCTCGGAATGACATAATGTGTGATGACCTGGTTCTCTTTCGCCCTGCTCGGTTATTTTTTATACGCGCTCGTTACCGTCGCAAACAAATTTTTGCTGCGCCAGCGCGCCACGACCAAGCCCCTGATCTTTACTTTTTGGGTTTGCTTGCTGAGCGTTTTTACTTTTATTCTGACGCCTTTTGGTTTGCATTGGCCGGGCTGGGGCTGGCTGGCTTTTGATATTCTGGCGGGCGTTGTCTATTTTGTGGCATTGCTAACCTATTATCAGGCGCTGGATATTAATGAAGCCTCGCGCGCCGCTTCGGCGACCGGCGGACTGACGCCGGTTTTCGTCCTGGTCTTGTCATACCTGTTTTTGGGAGAAACGCTGGGTTGGTTGCAGCTGACCGCTTTTTCCTTGCTGGTCGTCGGCGGATTTTTAATTTCGCTGGAAAGAGGACGGAGCGGATTTCATGAAGTGATGAAGGGATTAAAATTCATCGTGGCAACAATAATTTTAGGCGCGGTCTATTTCGTGATGTTAAAATACCTGTTTAATTATCAGGATTTCATTACCGGTTTCGTTTGGTCGCGCCTGGGCTTGGTGGCCGGAGCGCTGGCTGTGTTGCTTTATCCGGTCTGGCGGCGGGAGATAGTCGTCTCCTGGCGCGGCGCGACCGCCGGATTGGACTCATTGATGATCGGCACAAAGGTAATGGCGGGCTTTGGCTCGTTGTTTGTTAGCCTGGCGGTGTCCCGAGGTTCGGCCTCCCTAGTTAATGCTTTGCAGGGCGCGCAATTTGCTTTTTTGTTCTTGTTGACCTTTCTGTTGTCAAAATTTTGGCCGGCAGTTTTGCGAGAAAAGATGACCGGCGCCATAATGGCGCAAAAATTCGCGGCCATCGCTTTGATCTGCGCCGGGCTGGCGTTGATTGCCTGGTAGATTTTTAGTCCTACGATAAAAAGATGAACACAGACGAAGTCATGGTTAAAAATTCTAAGATTGAAGGCAAGGGAGTGTTTGCGTTGCGTAATTTCAAAAAAGGCGAGGTTATTTTACATTGGGATGCCTCAAAAACATTATTGAAGGAAGTAAGCGATAAAATGTGTCGCAAAATGATAAAAAGTACATCTCTTTTTTAGGCGGTAAATACATAATAATGCAGGCGCCGGAAAAATACGTGAATCATTCATGCGAGCCGAACACTACCGCTAAAAATTTTTGCGATATCGCCATTAGAGACATAAAAAAAGAAGAAGAAATTACGGCTGATTATGCGGAAGAGTTGCCGCCGGATACCTATCTGGAATGTCATTGCGGCAGTAAAAAATGCAGAGGAGTAATTCGCAGTTGATTTTTAATCGTCCCACCCCCTCTTGATCTCCCCCTCATCTGAGGGGGAGAGGAAGAAACTAATGAAAAAGCGCTATATCTTTTTAATAATAATTTTATTACTGGCCGGCGTGTTGGCGTATTTGGGGCGTCAAACCGCCGACCAGAACAGAAAAATTATCTGGGGCGCGACCTTTGAAAAGAATTTTGCCAAGGACTTGGGACTTGACTGGCGAGCGGCGTATTCGGCGCTTTTTGACGATTTAAAAATTAAAAATATTAGAATTGCGGCGCGCTGGACCGACATTGAGCCGCAAGAGAATAGGTATAATTTTACGGATCTGGACTGGCAGGTCGAAGAGGCGGCCGCCAGGAACGTGAAAATTATCTTGGCCGTGGGGCAGAAATTGCCGCGCTGGCCGGAATGTTTTATTCCCGATTGGGCCAGGAACAATCAGGACGCTTTATTGAAATATATTGGAACAACTGTTAATCGGTATAAAAATAATCCGGCAGTAGCCGCTTGGCAGGTGGAAAACGAACCTTTTTTATCATTTGGCATTTGCCCGTCGCTGGATGTAAGTTTGCTGGACAAGGAGATCGCGCTGGTAAAAAACTTAGACAGTCGGCCGGTTATTATCACTGATAGCGGTGAGTTCAGTTTATGGGTGAGCGCGGCTAAGCGAGCCGATATTTTCGGCACCACGCTGTACCGTCGGGTCTGGAACGAACTGTTGGGTTCTTATCAATATCCCTTGCCGCCGGCTTTTTTCGGGTAAAAGAAAGAATAACGCGCTGGTTCGTGGGACAAACTAAATCCTTCATCGTTATTGAGCTGCAAGGCGAGCCCTGGACGCACAAGCAAATTTACGAGATATCGCCCAACGAACAAATGGCTCTGCTGCCTTTTCAGGAATTCAGCGCCACGCTGGACTATGCCAAACAGGCCGGCTTTGACGAGTACTACCTCTGGGGCGCGGAATGGTGGTATTATTTAAAGAGTAAAGGCCAGGGAGAATATTGGGACGGGGTGAAAGAACTAGTGGGAAACAAATAGAGGGTATTAAACCCTGTATTTTGTCTTTACTCGGATGATATGTCCCGCTTTACGGGACGCATCATCCTCGTTAGCCAAAATAAAAATTATTAGTTCCCCTCTTTGTAAAAGAGGGGGTAAGGGAGATTTTAAAATCCTCCCTAACCCTCCTTTTTCAAAGGAGGGAAAAATTAAATAATGTATTACACTGGTTTCGATGTCGGCGCGTCCAGCGTTAAGGCGGTGCTGGTTAAAAATCGCGAGGTCATAAAGAGCCTTGTTCGGGAAACGCCCGGGGACCTGGAAAATTTGTTACTGGCGCTGATCAAAGCGTACGCGGACCTGATCGCTGGGCTGGGCCATGAAGAGCTTGGGGGCATTGGTTTTGGTTTGGCTGGGGTGATGGACCGGGAGCGGCGGACGATGCTGAATAGCCCCAATCTTAAGTATTTGAACAATCAGCCCATCAAAGAATTGTTGGAAGGTCGGTTTCGCGGCCAGCGGCTGAAAATTGAGCACGACGCGCACTGTTTTTTACTGGCGGAAAAAACCGTGGGGCTGGCGCAAAATTTTAATGATGTTTTTTATTTGACGTTGGGTTCGGACATTGGCGGCGCGCTGATGATTGACGGTAAGATATTTTACGGCGCGCACGGCGCGGCGGCGGAGGTAACGCACACCATAGTTGATATTGAGAAGAGTTTGGAATGGGGAGAATTGGGCGCCAATAAATTCATTAAGAAAACTTTAGGCGTAAATTCCGATGAGGCGGAGAAAAAATGGCGCGGCGGCGATAAAAATGCCGAAGCGGCGTTCACGCGCTTGGGCCAGAACTTGGGCGTGGGTATTGCTAATATCATTAATATGTTTGATCCGGAAGCCGTAATTTTGAGCGGGGGATTGAGTTCCGTGGCCGGTCTCTTTTGGGGCGGCATTAAAGAGGGAATTGATAAATTCGTTATTTCTCCGGCGGCCAAAGAAACACCGATCTTATTAAGCCAATTAGGCCGTTTTGGCGGAGCTTTTGGCGCGGCCTTACTGGCGGAAAAATAAAGCTATTATGAATAATTTATTGAGCACCTTAATCTATAGTACTGTCGCGGGACTGGCCGCGCTGACCGGGGTGTACCTGGTTTATTTTTTTAAAGACTGGGCCAAGAAAAACTTGGTTTTTTTTATGAGCTTTGCGGTCGGGGTTTTAATGGCTAACGCTTTTTTCCACTTGTTGCCCGAGGCCGTGCAAGCCACCCCCTGGTGGCCTTACGGGGCGTTGGGCGCGATAGTTTTTTTCTATCTGATCGAGCAGGCGATAATAATTCATGCCTGCTACGAAGAGGATTGCGAAGTGCATTCGCTCGGGCACATGGGGCTGTTTGGCTTGGGTTTCCATTCCTTGATCGATGGCTTGACCATTGGCATTGCTTTTCAGGCCAATTTTAACGTCGGGTTGCTGGCTTCTCTGGCCATCGTTTTCCATAAGATCTCCGAAGGCAGCTGTCTTTATACTTTATTGCTCGGGGGGCGATTTTCTCAGGGTAAGTCCCTGGTTTTTTCCTGGCTGGTGGCGCTGGCGACGCCCATCGGCGCGATCTTAGCTTATTTTTTTACTAAACAATTGACCGGCCAGACGTTAGGCCTGATGCTAGCCGTCGCGGCCGGGACTTTTATTTATATCAGCGCTTCGGACCTCGTGCCCTTGACCCATAAGGAACACGGCTGGGCCAACGGCTTATTTATGCTGCTGGGGGTGGGGTTTGTTTTGTTGCTGGCTAAGTTTATTTAAAGAGCGTTCGCCGTTTTTAATTAATATAAAAATAACTTTTATGAAAAAAAGTATTTTTGTTATTATCGCTTGTGTTATCGTGGCGGTTGGGATCTGGTTTTGGTTTGGCATGCAAAATAGTCTGGGCGGCGTTCTGGCGGTCTTAGCTAAAGATGGCGTGGTGCTGGAAGTGACGAAGGGGCAGGCGGAAGTGATGCTTGAGGGCGCAACTAAAACCTTGAACGCGCCATTTAGCCAGGAGATCGACAAAGGCGCCAAGATAAAAGTTTTGGCCGACAGCCAAGCCGATATTATTTTTTCTAGCGGCACCACCGCGCGCCTGGACAGCGGAACAGAAGTTGACCTGAGCGATTATGTTAACGTCGATAAAAAGATCTCCGTGAAATTTAACTTGCTTAATGGATCGTTGTGGTCGCGCGTGCAGCGGTTGCTGGATCTGGACAGCGAATATGAAGTCAAAACAGCCAATACCGTGGCGGTGGTGCGGGGCACGGCCTTCAACGTGTCGTGGCTGAACAATCAGACGAGAGTAGACGTTCTAGACAGTACGGTTAATGTGGCGGCCATCGACGTTCAGACCGGCCAAGTTTTGCCCGGCGGGCAGACGGATGTTGAAGCCGGCAGTTTCGTCCAAGTTGACAGCGCTAGCTTGCCTTCAGCGCAAAAGCCCTTGGTGCCGCAAGCCATCACGCCACAGGACTTGCAGCAGCCATGGTATCAGAAAAATCTAGATAACGATAAAAAAATTGACGGAGCGCTGGCAAATTTTGGCGACAATATCTCACGAAATCAGGTTAAAGAAATTTTGTCGGCGGTTGTATTGCTGAACATGAAAACAGCTCCGAAAGAGGATCTGTTAAAAAATAAACCGGCTGACGCTGAACCATCAGTTTCGGCCGCGCCGTCAGCCAACGTTAGCCCGGTTGTTTCAAGTAAACCGACCAAATCGCCGGTGCCTTCTTCAAAGCCCGCGCCGGTCTCTTCGCCGCTTGTTGAACAAAAATTAACCGTAACCGGCGTGTCGCCGGTGGCTGCGCCCGGCAATGGCTATCAGTATACCCGACTGACTATCAAGGGCAGTGGTTTTTCCGCCGCCTGCCAGATATTCATGGGCGTTCACGCTTTGCAGAATATAAAATTGGTCAGTAGCGCTGTTTTGGAAGGAACTTTGGGCGCCAATATTTCGCCGGCGGTTTATGATATCTCCGTTGCTTGCGGCGAACAAAAAGCCACCCTGTTCAAAGCCTTTGATGTTTATATGCCGAAGGAATAGTTTCAGCTTAGCGCAAAATGTCTTCCAAGCTTAAAAGATTTTTAGTCAGTGTTGGGTTAAGCGCCTTGGTCGCCTTGGTTTTTGGCGGTTTTTTTTGGCTGGGAATTTTTAGTACCTGGCAGGGAAAGCTTAGCGACAAGCTTTTTTTGAAGCGCCAGCCATCAGCCGAGATTTTACTGGTAGCGATCGACGATAAAAGTTTAAACGCTATCGGGCAGTGGCCTTGGCCGCGCGCGGTGCACGCCCAATTTTTGAATAATCTAGCCCTGGCCTCTCCCAAAGCGGTCGGCTACGATATTATTTTCAGCGAGCCGTCAAAATTAGGCGCTGCGGATGACCAAAAATTCAGTGAGGCCTTGGAGCGTCTTAAGGTGGTTTTGCCGGTGGAAGGTCAGCCGCTGGCCGTTGAAGGAGAATCGGCGGCGACTGATAATTTAGTTGCGCCGTTGCCAATTTTTTCCATTAACGCCGCTAAGGAAGCCCACGTTAATGTTCTGGCCGACGAAGACGGTGTGGTGCGCCGCTTACCTGTCTTCATAATTTTTGATGGCCAGCAGATCCCGGCCTTGTCTTTGGCCTTGAGCGAATTAGCCGACGGAGAGCAGGCAGCGGAAGTTGTCGGCCGGGCCGGCCAGTTTTTGAAGATAAATTATGTCGGGCCGCCCGGCTCTTTTGAAACGATTTCTTTTAGCGACCTTTTGGACGGGCAAGTAGCGCCGGAATTTTTCAATGATAAAATTGTGCTGGTTGGCGCCACCAGCGCCGACTTGCACGATAATCAAATGACGCCTTTTTCTTTGGGCCAGGCGATGGCCGGCGTGGAGATCCACGCCAACGCTTTAAACACGATCTTGGGCGCTGATTGGTTACGCGAAGCGAGCAGCTGGAATGTTTTGGGCTTTATTTTTTTGCTGGCGCTGGCTGTTGGCCTGATCTTTTCTTTAACGCCAAGGCTATGGCTGGCCGCGCTTTTAAGTTTCATCGTTTGGCTGGCTTATCTGCTTGGCGCGTTGGTCTCTTTCGGCCAGGGCTTGATCTTAAATTTAGTTTATCCTTCGCTGGCGTTCGTGGTCTCTTTGATAGTCATTTTGGCTTATTATTATTTTTCCGAAGGCCAAGCCAAGCGTTACTTGCGGCAAAGTTTTCAGTATTATTTAGCGCCGGGCGTCATTGAAGAAATAATTAAAAATCCGGCCAGCCTGAAACTTGGCGGACAAAAAAAAGACATGACAGTTCTCTTTTCCGATATCCGCGGTTTTACGACTTTATCGGAAAAAACTGATCCGGAGAAATTAGTCGCGTTGCTTAATGAATATTTTACCGCGATGACCGAGGTTATTTTGCAAACGGGTGGCGTGCTGGATAAATTTATCGGCGATGCCATTATGGCTTTTTGGGGCGCGCCACAGGAAGCGCCAAATCACGCCTCACTGGCTTGCGAAACGGCGCTTAAGATGACGGAGCGTCTGGCGATATTGAAAAAAGACTGGGCCAAGCGCGGTTTGCCGGAAATAAATATCGGCATTGGGCTTAACTCCGGCGAGATGGTCGTGGGCAACATTGGCTCGACTGACCGGTTTAACTACACCGTTATTGGCGATAACGTTAATTTAGCTTCGCGCCTGGAAGGTTTAAACAAGCAGTATCAAGCCGGCATTATTATCAGTCAATTTACTTACGAGCGCGTGAAAGATAATTTTACGTGCGAGTATCTGGATAAAGTTAACGTTAAAGGCAAGGAGGTGCCGGTGGAGATCTATAAAATAACCGGGCGTAGAATAATGTAAAGAATAATGTAAAACCTCCCGCTCTGTCAGGCCTTGGGTAAAAGGCAACTAATCGCTCTAGAGCGTATTATATAGCAATATGGGCAGATTTTTCATTGACGAGAGATCAGTTTTGAGATAAAATAGAGATGTAAAAAATTGATTTTATGAGCAAAAATATTTACTTTGATTACGCGGCGACCACGCCGCTTGACAGCGAAGTTTTTAAGGCGATGATGCCTTATTTTTCGGAGAGATTCGGCAACGCTTCCTCGCTCCACCAATTTGGCCAGGATGCCCAGCAGGGTGTGGTCTTGGCGCGCCAGAGCACGGCTGATTTTTTGGGCTGTGAGGCTCGCGAGATAATTTTTAACAGCGGCGCGACCGAAGGGAATAATTCGGTCATCAAGGCATTTGGGTTCAGTAAAAAACTGGCGCAAGTACTGGGCTCTAAGCCCCATATCATAACGACGAGCATAGAGCACGAATGTATTTTGGAGGCAATAAAATTTTTAGCCAAAGAAGACTATATTGAGGCGACGTTTTTACCGGTGAGCGCGGAAGGCGCGGTGAGTGTGGTGGCAGTTGAAAAAGCCATAAAGCCCAACACAGTTTTGGTTTCTGTGATGTATGCCAATAACGAAGTCGGTTCGATCCAGCCGCTGGCGGCCATCGGCCAATTATTGAAAAAAATAAATCAAGGTCGGGCCAATAAAATATATTTTCATACCGACGCGGTGCAGGCGATAAATTATTTAGATTGCAACGTGCAAAATTTAGGCGTGGATTATTTGACGCTTTCAGCGCATAAATTCTATGGTCCCAAAGGCGTTGGTGCGCTTTATGTCAGGCAAGGGGCCTTCTTCGAGAAATTTTTCCACGGCGGCGAACAAGAATTTAAAATGCGCGCCGGCACGCACAACACCCCGGGAATCGTGGGGCTGGGTGCGGCCATAGCTAAAGTCAAAAGTCAAAAACCAAAAATTAAAGAGGCGGAAGAGCTGAGGGATAGATTAATAGACGGCGTATTAAAAAACATAAAAGGTTCGGCTTTGAACGGTCCCAGAGAGAACCGTTTGGCCAATAACGCTAATTTCCGTTTTGAAGGCGTTGAGGGCGAGGCCCTTTTGATCTCGCTGGACCTGGAAGGCATTGCCGTCTCTACCGGTTCGGCCTGCGCTTCCAAGTCTTTGAAGCCCTCGCATGTTTTGCTGGCGATAGGTCTGGAGGCGCTCCAAGCCCATAGCGCCGTGCGTTTTTCACTCGGTCGTTTTAACGAAGAAAAAGACATTGATAAAGTGCTGGCCGTTTTGCCGGGCATTATTGAAAGATTGCGGGGAATCAGCGGCGGAACAGTAAATAGGAAAGATAAATTGTTGAAAGACCTTGGTTGTTGAGCTCGCGAATCAGGCGCTAATTTACGCGAATAGAACGCGAATTAAATGAATAAAATTAAGAACGCGAAATTTAAAAAAGTAGCTATTTTTGAAGGCAAGAAAATTCGCCGGATTTGGGATGAGAAAAAAGAGAAGTGGTATTTTTCAGTAGTGAATATTGTTCAGGTTTTAACTGATCAAGCGGATTTTCAATTGGCTAGAAATTACTGGAAAGTGCTGAAGAACCGTTTAAAAACTGAAGGTAGCGAAGTGGTTACAAAATGTAACCGGTTGAAAATGGAAGCTGAAGATGGAAAAATGAGAGAAACTGATGCCGCAGATGCAGAAGTTATACTACGGCTTATCCAATCTGTCCCTTCGCCCAAGGCTGAATCGGTTAAACTTTGGCTGGCGCGGGTGGGTTATGAAAGAATAGAAGAAATAAACGATCCGGAAAAGGCGCTGAATCGAGGCCGTGATTATTGGCAGAAAATGGGCCGCAGCCAGAAATGGGTTCAACAACGAATGATGGGGCAGGAAATTCGCAACAAGCTAACGGATTATTGGAAAAATAATGAAGTTAAAGAAAAAGATGAATATGCAATACTAACCAATATCATTCATGAAGAATGGAGCGACTTGTCGGTCAAAAAACACAAAGCGTTAAAAAATCTCAAAACGGAAAATTTGCGCGATCATATGTCGGACGCGGAATTGGTTTTTACCGCTTTGGCGGAACTTTCAACTAGACAAATTGCCGAGACCTTGGAAGCCAAGGGACTGGAAGAAAATAAACTTCCGGCTAAAAAAGGCGGTCGCATCGCGAAAGGCGCCCGCTTGGAATTGGAGCAAAAAACCGGCAAAAAAATCGTTTCTGGCGATAATTTTAAATTAAGGAAACCAGAGGTTAAGATAATTGAAAATTATGGGATTTAATTTTGAAAAAAATATTGAAAAAGTCGAGAAAGAGGCGGTAACGGAGACTTTTGATCCGTCGAGTAGCCGAAGTAATAAAAAAAGTAAAGAAATTAAAACATTTGATGATTTGGGAGGCGATTTGCCTCAAAATCAAGAAAAGAATGAAACCGAAGAAAAAAAAGTTAAACTTGAACAAATAAAAAAGGAAGTTGAGTCGTCAGGCGATACTCTCGGCAAGGGTATTGATGAGAAGATCAAAGAGGCAGTAATTATGTGTAAGGCGCTGGGCATGCCCACTTCAAGCTCTTGCGAGGGCCATGTTGATAAAAATGGTTTGAGAGTGCCATATGTTGAGATTACGGCCGAGAATAAACCGGAAAGATGGGAAGGCGTTAATAGTGATCTTGAAAAGATACGGTCGCTCAAAGAAAGCGACAATGAAAAATATCATGAGGAGTATTGGAAAATTATGCGCGAATATAACGATAAAGAAGAAACGCCGGAATATAAAAAATGGAACGAGGAGAATAAAAAATTAAAAGAAAAAGCCGAAATTATTGTAAGAGAATTTTATAAAGACAGAAAGGCAGAACCGAACGCTAAATTACAAATTGATGAAATGGTGGATGGATTAAGAATTTACAGCGGCGGCGAAGATTATAAACCGGTTATTGAAGTAGATGGGGAAAAGCAGTTTTCTATACAAGAAAAAATTACGTTTTATAAAAAACTTGAAAAATATCAAGGGGAAATGAGAGAATTCGCAAAATTTTTGAAAGATAGATTTTTGGGAAAAGATGCTAATTATTAACATTATTTTTTTAATTTAAAATTTATGAGCAATCCATGGGAAAAACAATCAAATACGCAGCAAGAAAAACAAGAGCGTCAAGTGGAATCTATCACAGAAAACGAGTTTAAAGAAAAAACAAATAAAATACTTGATGATGCTTTGGTATCTAATATTAAGGATGAAGAATTTGATTTAAAAAACCCAAAAGATAAAAAATGGTATGACGCCATGATTGATACAAAAAAATGTTGAAAAATGGTATTTACGATGAACCTCGTTTTTTCGCGGGTCCAGACGGACTAAGGGTTCCTGAGTCATTTGAAACTCCCGAAGGTTTTTTAAAAGAGAAATTGTCTAGATATCAAGAAGATATGGAAAAAGACAAAGAAAAACCAGGATATCTTGGTGACGATTTGAAAAAATATGTCGCCGAACAAATTAAAGAGGTAAATTCTCTTTTACAATTTATAGAGAATAAAAAAGCAAAAAAAGGTGAAGAAAAAACAGAAACATAGGCAAAGACACCGGAGATAAGCGAAAAACTGGAAGGCGAGGAATTATTTAAAAATCAAATAGAAAACAACGCGCACAGAGAAACAGAAGATGTTAAGAAACAAGTGCCGGATTTTTTGGACAGCTTAGATAAGCTTGCGAGCGGTCAAATGAAGGTTAAAGAAATAGATGGGTGTAAAGAGGAAATTCAAGAAATTTTGTACAGAATGAACATCGAATATAATCCAAATAAAAAACCCGAAATTTCCGAAAAAGACAGGGCGATTTTGGAACCACTATGGAAGTTTAGGAAGGAATTGGACGAAGACAATTGGGATACTTTTTCAGAATCCCGTGTTCGAGATTACCGCAAAAGAATATTTGAATATTTGAATTTCACTTTCGGTATAGAAGAAGACAGGCCGGATGAAGGCCAAAAACTTAGCAGGAAGGGGCACAGAACAGTAAAAGTCGAAGAAACAAGTAATCAATTTTTAGACAATTTAATTAAAAAAGTAATCAGGCCCGGCTTTAAAATTAACGACCGGCTGTATGAATATTATAGGAATAATTTTCTTGCCGAAAATAAAAATAAGCGAGAAGAATTTAAGAGAATAAAAAATGAAATTCCGCGAGAAGAATTTGATAAAAAATATGACGAATATTTAAAATGGGAAAAACAGCACGAATTTACAAAAACAATTAGACCAGCGGATGTTATTATATATAAGTCAAAAAAGTAAATCTTAGTATCGGGGCGATTAATATATATTTTACAAAAATGTTATATTCAGAGAAAGTTATAAAACATTTCAGGAATCCCAGCAATATGGGTAAAATGGCCAGTCCCGACGGGCGGGGCGAGGTTGGCAACCCAATATGTGGAGATTTAATGAATATTTATAT
>CAZOGP010000002.1:17840-26788 GCA_964579775.1 uncultured Candidatus Saccharibacteria bacterium
TACGAATATACGAAAAATTCCCCCTCTTTTGTAAAGAGGGGGAGGGGGAGATTTAAAGAGTCTAATTTTGTAAAAACGGGCTTTCTAAATCCCTCCCAACCTCCCTTTACAGAAAGGGAGGAGTAATCAAATTCGTATATTCGTAAATAATTCGTAATTCGGAGAAAACTTTGCAAATAGATAAATTTACCATCAAGGCGCAAGAGGCATTGCGCGACGCGCATAATTTTGCCAGTGAACGCGGCCAGACCCAGATCGATATTTTACATCTGGCGCTGGCTTTGGTTTTACAGGAAAGCGGCATCGTCAAAACTTTGTTGGAGAAGCTGGAAGTCAACTTGTCATTTTTGGAAACGGAATTGGAAAAAGAGATCACGCGTCTGCCGCGGATCTTGGGCGAAGTGCCCTTCGGGCAAGTGATGTTGAGTCCGGAGCTCGGTCGGCTCATCAATAACGCCAGCCACGAAGCGGAAAAATTGGGCGATGAATTCGTCTCGGTTGAACACTTATTGCTGGTGGTACTGGAGGCGCCGAGCCGCGCCAAAGAAATTTTCAAGGGTTTTGGCGTGGAAAAACAAAACGTGATGACTATTTTGGATATGGTGCGGGGCGGGCAAAAAGTGACGGATATGGAACCGGAAAGCAAATATCAGTCGCTGGAAAAATACGCGCGCAACCTAACTGAACTGGCGCGTAAAGAAAAATTGGATCCGGTCATCGGCCGGGATGAAGAGATCAGGAGAGTGATGCAGGTACTGTCGCGCCGGACCAAAAATAACCCAGTATTGATAGGGGAGGCGGGCGTAGGCAAGACCGCGATCGTGGAGGGTCTATCCCAGCGGATCGTCAGCGGCGACGTGCCCGAAAGCCTGAAGAATAAAGAACTTATCGCGATGGACCTGGGGGCGCTTGTGGCCGGGACGAAATTCCGCGGCGAATTTGAGGACCGGGTCAAAGCGATCCTGAAAGAAATTGACCGCTCGGCCGGCAAATACATTTTATTCATTGACGAGCTGCACACCTTGGTCGGCGCGGGGGCGGCCGAAGGCGCAATTGACGCTTCCAATTTATTAAAGCCGGCTTTGGCGCGGGGCGAACTGCGGGCGATCGGCGCCACCACGATAAAGGAATATCAAAAATATATTGAAAAAGATCCGGCTTTGGCGCGGCGTTTCCAGCAGGTTTACGTTAGTGAGCCTACCATTGAAGATACTATCGCCATTTTGCGCGGGCTTAAGGAAAAATACGAAGTGCACCATGGCGTGCGCATCACGGACGGCGCGATCTTAGCGGCAGCTAATTTGAGCTCTCGCTATATTTCCGACCGCTTTTTACCGGATAAAGCCGTGGACTTGATCGATGAAGCCGCTTCCGCTCTGCGTCTGGAAATTGACAGTATGCCCACGGAACTGGATCAGCAAAAACGCAAGATCATCCAGCTGGAAATTGAGAAACAGGCGCTGAAAAAAGAAACCAGCAAGGATGGCCGTTCTCAACTTCGCCAGGTGGAGCGGCAACTGGCTGACCTGAAGGAAAAATCCAAAGAGGCCGAACTTCGCTGGAAGGGCGAGCACGATCTTATCGTTA
Organism: uncultured Candidatus Saccharibacteria bacterium; assembly: GCA_964579775.1. Taxonomy (GTDB): domain Bacteria; phylum Patescibacteriota; class Minisyncoccia; order Portnoybacterales; family GWB1-42-6; genus UBA8475. Next base: position 19,428 of record CAZOGP010000002.1, read on the forward strand.
AGATCAGCGAGGCCAAGAAAAAAATTGACGCCTTGAAACAGGAAGCGGATATTTCTTCCCGCGAGGGAAATTTGGCAAAAGTGGCGGAGATTAGATACGGTAAAATTCCGGAGCAGGAAAAAGCGGTCAAAGCCAACCAGAAAAAATTAGTTGATTTTCAAAAAGACAAACCGTTGCTTAAGGAAGAAATTGGAGAGCCGGAGATTGCCAGAGTCGTTGGCCGCTGGACGGGAATTCCCGTGCAAAAAATGCTGGAAGGCGAGATGCAAAAGCTGACGCGCATGGAGGCAGAACTGCACAAACGCGTGATCGACCAGGAAGAGGCGATTGCCGCGATCGCCAACGCGGTGCGGCGCGCCCGGGCGGGGGTGTCGGAAGAGAAGCGGCCGATCGGCTCGTTCATCTTTTTGGGGCCGACAGGCGTGGGTAAAACAGAACTGGCTAAGGCCTTGGCAGAGTTCATGTTTAATGACGAGAACGCGATTGTCAGGCTGGATATGTCCGAATACATGGAGAAGCACTCGGTGTCGCGCATGGTGGGCTCGCCTCCGGGCTATATCGGTTTTGAAGAGGGAGGTCAACTGACCGAAGCCATCCGGCGGCGGCCTTATAGCGTGGTTTTGTTCGATGAGATCGAAAAAGCCCATCCGGAAGTTTTTAATATGATGTTGCAAATTTTGGATGACGGTCGTTTGACTGACGCCAAAGGCCGCGTAGTCAACTTTAAAAATACTATTATCGTGATGACCTCCAATGTGGGAAATGAAATCGTGAAGAGCTTTACGCTGGGCTTCGCGGATGAAGAGCCTAAAAAACAAGAACAACAGGAGATGAAAAATAAGGTTTTAGGGTCGTTGCGCCAGAACTTTAAGCCGGAGTTTTTGAACCGCGTGGACGAGATCATAGTTTTTGACAGCTTAACGCGCGAAAATTTGGCGGCCATCGTGGAATTGCAACTGGATCTGGTCCAGAAGCGTCTGGCGGCCAAGAAAATTAAAATAAAAGTGAGCGTCAAAGCTAAAAAGTTTTTGGCCGATAAAGGTTATGACCCGAATTACGGCGCCCGTCCCCTGAAGCGCCTGATCCAGCAGTCGATCCTGGACGCGATTGCCAAAAAAATCTTGACCGGTGAAGTTAAAGAGGGCAGTTCTTTGCTGATTGATGCGGATGAGAAAGGGATAATTATAAAATAAACGCTCGGCTTTGCTCTCTGAAAACATAAAATTTCCCCGGCGTGGAAATTTTATTCGCCAGTTTTGCTCGCTCTCTCCGCCCAAGGCGGAGAACCGTGCCCGCTCACAAAACTGAGCGTTTCAGAAAAGCAAGGCCTCGCTTTAAGTTTTAAATACTGATTAGATGCCAAAGAAAAAATTTGATTATAAGCGGATTATTATTTTTTGGGTGGCGGTATTTTTGGTCGGAGGTTTAGCCGGCGTTTTTTTCAGCCGTACATTTCTGCCCTGGTTGACCAGCTTTCCGCCTTTCAATAAAGTGGCTTGGCTTTGTGACGTGAAAGATAGCACGACCATTATCAATAAAACTGAGAAAGTTTATATTCCGCAGGGAACGGCTGATCAGGAGATCGTGGTTAAGATCGGCAGCGCGGTGGTCGCGGTGCGCGTGGAGCGGATTGGCCGGCAGGCGATAGAGAATTCCGGATTTATTTTGACCAGCGACGGGTTGATTGCCACAGCCGATTTCACCATGTCCAAGGGAGCCAAGATTTTAGCGATTCAGAGCGGCAAAGAATATGAGGCGCAGATCATCAAACAAGATAAGGAGAACGGATTGGCTTTGCTTAAGATCAATGCCAATAATTTGCCAATAGCGGACTTTGGCGATACCAGCAACTTGCGGCTGGGCGAAAAAGTTTTTCTGGTCGGCGCGGCTAAAGTAGGCGATGTTTTTTCTTATTTTGCCAATAGCGGTTCGGTCAGAACTTTATTGCCGGAATTATCTTTTACTTTTTCCGAATCACAATTGGCGGATGGCGCGCCGCTGGGCAATATTGAGGGCAAGGTCTTGGGGCTTTGCTTAGTAGATAAGCAGGGGAAGATAAAGGTGGTGGGGGTGGATAAGATTAGGGGTTTGATGCAGTAAGTTTTGCTCGGCATCCGCTTCGAAAAACCGCAGTCAGCCACGGCGTAACAATATAAAGCATAACCCCGGTTGCTGCTTGGCGCTCGTCGCGCAACAAAGATTTATATATAAAAGCATTGCCAGCGCGTCTGCGCGACATTTTTCGTAAGCGGACGCCTCGCTTTTAGTTTAAATTTATAAGAATTATGATAAACGGCGTTGTTATAAAAGAATTAAAAAAATACGAAGACGCTCGCGGGTGGCTGGCGGAAATTTGGCGGGATGATGAAATAGCGTATCGGCCGGCCATGGGCTATATTAGCGTGACGAAACCCGGCGTCGTGCGCGGCCCACACGAACATCAAAAGCAGTCCGACTGTTTTATTTTTTTGGGGCCGGGGAATTTTGAGCTTTATTTATGGGATAGGCGAGCGGGGAGCGCAACTTTGAGTGAGCACGTAAAATTATCGGTGGGCGAGCAAAATCCGGTTTTAATTATTGTGCCGCCGGGCGTGGTGCATGGCTATAAATGCATTGGCGAACAAGACGGTTGGAGCTTTAATATGCCCGACAAACTTTATCGGGGGCAGAATAAAAAAGAGGAGGTTGATGAAATCAGGTGGGAGGAGGCAGCTGACTCGCCGTATAAAATAGTGTAAAATGTATTTATGAAGAACCAATTGGGACAATTTTTTACTACTAATTCCGATTACATTCTTCAAGGGTTAGAACCCTTTGTTAGAGGCAAATGCATATCAGATCCTTTTGCTGGTAATCAAGATTTAATTAAATGGGCGCAAAAGAATGATTGTAAAAAAATAAGTGGATTTGATTATGATAGAAAATATGTCGATGGTAAAAAAATTAAATATAACGATTCTATAAATAACCCTAAAATTTATAAATTTGTTTTAACTAATCCGCCATATTTGCATAAAAATAAGGCGGATAATATAATAAAGGAAAAGTTTTTTTCAGGTAGGAATGCTTTTTTTGAAGACTTATATCAGGTCTCTATTTTGTCGGCTATTGATTGCGAAGAGGGAATTTTCATTGTTCCTTTAAATTTTTTATCGGCTGAAAATTCTCAAAGAATACGAAATATTTTTTTTGATAAATTTGAGATAGTTAAACTGAATATTTTTACCCAACAGGTTTTTGAAGATACTACATATAATGTAGTATCTTTTTATTTTATAAAAAAAGAGGGCAAACGCGAAAAAAATAAATTTTCAGCTACTATTTTTCCAAAAGGAGAAAATATAGATTTTATTATAGAAAAAAGATTTGGCTGGCAAATGGGGGGCAATTTTTTAAATGAAGTAAAAAAGGCGACAAATCGTTTAAGAGTATCTCGCTTAACTGAAGAATCTTTGCGGTCTGGAGATCAATCCGTTCCGCTGGCATTTCAAAATATAAAATATACTCAAAATATAAGGATAGACAAAGGATTAAAGCTCACTTTGGAGAAAAATATTCTATTATTAAGGGCCATAGATAGCAAAAATGGTAAGAAAATCCAACTTGAGGATATTAGAAATTATGGGATATATGGTTTAGTGGGAAAAAATACTTCGCGTAATATGGCACATATAATTTTTGGCGAAAATATTTCCATCGAAGAGCAAGAAGATATAATGACGCGATTCAATAGAGAGCTAAAAGAAAATCGTGATAAATATTTTTCTTTTTTCTTAACTAATTTTCGTGATAACGGTCGGAAAAGGATATCGTTTGATTTCGTGTATAAATTAATAAACCATATTTATGAGCAAAAGCATCAAAGACAACAAATATTACTTTAAGGTTTCGCAGGATAATCCCGAGGAGCATTTGGATGAATTTTATATTTTTGATCAAAAACACCCGGATATAAAGGAATATGCTAAAAATACTCGGAGAATAAAGAATATTCTAATAACAATTAAAATTTTAATCGGCAAGAAAGAAAAAGTAGATGTAGTTGATAAATATTATCAAGAATTACAGAAGCTTTTATCGGGGTTTTCTAATTGTTCAGAATTTAGTTGCTTTGTGAACGCCTGTGACAATACATTAAATGCGGTCAAAGACGATTTGCAACTTTTAAAAAATATAACAAAAAGGTATTTTGCTAAACGGGTATTAAATGAATTAGCCCCGGAGGAATGGATACAGGCAATTTTAGATTCTAATTCTTCAAGAAAAAAGGGGAAGTGCGGAGAAATTAAATTAGCCGCTATTTTAAAAAAGACGGGGTTTAAAAAAGCTGATAGCTGGGAGGAATTTAAAAATATAAAGAGAGGTTTTGCCGAATTCTCAAAAGTTTTTAGTATGGAAGAAGCGCGTGTAGTTTTGGGCATAAAAATAAAAACTAGAAAACAGGGCAAGAATCTGGATTTAATCATAAAATCAGATAAAAGAGTTTTCCTTGTTGAAGCGAAGCATTTAAATACTTCTGGCGGGGAACAGGATAAACAGATATCAGAATTGATAGAGATTTTATCATTGAGCGAAGAAAACAAAAATATTTCGTACGTTTCTTTTTTAGACGGTAGCTATTCCAATATTCTTTTAGCGGAAAACATTAAGAAAGCTGGCAAAAAGTTAAAAAGCCAGTGTCGAGAGATAGAAAAGTATTTAAGGAAGAACGAAAATAATTTCTGGGTAAATACCGCTGGATTTGAGGCATTGATTATTGATTTGTAAAATATGAAGAATTTTTTTCAGGAAAGATTAAATAAAATGTGGATTTTTCTCAAGGCATATCAGCTTCCCATTGTTATTTTTGTATTACTTTTTGTTGTTGTTCCATTTTTAATAGCCGTCTTTTTATACGGATGGCCGTTTAAAAAACAAGCCGTGGATTTTAGTGATGCTAAGAGAGAGCATCCTGTTCCCGCGAAAATTAATGAAATATTTCCGCAGGCTTTTTTAAGTAGAGTACTTTAAGCACCACCAAATCTAGAACGGTATGATTTATGCTTAGTTAATAGAAATAGAATCTTTGTCGGTAATCATGAATTGACACTTGAAGAACGGAAATTGGATGAGGAAGGCGGGGCGATGAAGATTGTGGTCAGCGATTTGGAGAATCAATCATCGTCTACATTGTATGCAAAAATAAGTGGAGATGACTGCAAAACAATTAATACTATTAATCAGCCAGTTTTGGGATTGAGCGAATTTACTTTACGTTTTCCTGAAAAATTTCCAATAGTTATCGATACTTCTAAGAACAACGGGACAAGTAGTCTCCCAGAAATTATACCAGGAAAATCAACTGTGTATATAAAAAATAATTTTTGGGCATGGATATTAAAATTCGGTGTGATTTTTGGAATATGGGGATTATTCACTTTATTTATAGAAAAATTATTTGATTTTTGTAAAAAATTTAATTCTGAAGCATAAAAGAATATGAAACTATTAATCACTGGCGGCGCTGGGTTCATGGGCTCAAATTTCATAAAGTATATTTTTAAAAAACACCCGAAGTGGCAGGTGGTGAATTTGGATAAATTAACTTACGCGGGAAATTTGGCCAATTTGACAGAAGTGGCCCAGAATCCAAATTATGAATTTGTGAGAGGGGATATAGCCAATGCCGAGGACGTGGCTAAAGCGATTGGCAACGGGGTGGATAAAATTATCAACTACGCGGCCGAAACTCATGTTGACCGTTCCATTTTAGAACCGGACGCGTTTATCAGAACTGACATTTTTGGCACCTATACCCTATTGGAAGCCGTGAAAAAGTATAATGTCGCACAATATATACAGATTTCCACGGATGAGGTTTTTGGTTCCGTTCAGAATGGCAGCTTTACCGAGGAGAGTCCTTTTGCGCCCAACAGCCCCTACGCCGCTTCCAAGGCCGGCGCCGACCTTCTCTGCCGCGCTTATTTTAAAACTTATAATTTACCGATCATTGTCACTCATTCCTGTAATTTTTACGGCCCGAACCAGTATCCGGAAAAATTAATTCCATTATTTGTTACGAATCTACTGGAGAATAAAAAAGTGCCGGTGTATGGCCAGGGCCAGCAGATTCGGGAGTGGATTTTTACGGAAGACTATTGCGCGGCGATAGAAGCGATCATGGAGAAAGGGCGGGCAGGCGAAGTCTATAACATTGGCACAGGATTTGAGAAAACCAACCTGGAAACGACCAGGTTTATTTTGCAGGAAATGGGCCTGGGCGGAGCCATGATCGAATACGTTAAAGACCGGCCGGGACATGACCTAAGATATGCCATAAATTCGCAAAAGTTGAGGGGATTGGGCTGGGAGCCGAACATCGACTGGGCAGATGGTTTGCGTCGCACAATATCGTGGTATAAAAAAAATGAAGACTGGTGGCAGTCCTTGAAAGACGGCGCGTATCTGGAGTATTATAAGAAACAATACGGCAAATGAGTCTTTAAGGAGGCGCTATATGATAGTTCCTAAAATTAATGATTGGGTCGCCTATCGCGATCGCTCAGACGGTCCGGGAAAAGTTGTCGCTGTTGATAAGAAGAAAGAAATGTTCACGGCAGACTTTTTGACGGAGCCAGACTATGAAAATCCTTCGGTTGGCAGCCCGGAGCGCAGCGGTTGGCTGTCATTTTCGGAAATTGAATATATAATTTCCGAGCCGAAGAAAATAGCCGAATTGGAAAAGGAATACAGTAACAGTACATAAGTAAAAGCGTCAGAAAAAAGATAAGTTAAAGGGTGATCTCGGTCACCTTTTTTTGTTTCGACCCCGTACAGAAGTTCAGCCGAATTTGTGTTTGTCGAAAGTTAGCGGGCGATTTCGCCTAGCGGTTATCCTCTACGATTAGCTAGCGTATCATAAACTTTTAACGGGGCTTGCAAAAAAATTTTAGAAAGATTAAATTGGGAATAGAAATCATAAATTCTAAGGAGGAATAGTTTATGAGCAGAAAAGTTCTTATTATCGGCTCAAAAGGAATGCTTGGCCAGGAATTGGTCCGGGTTTTTGGCGCGGATGAAAATTATGAAGTTATCGCGTGGGACAAAGAAGAAATTGATATCACTGACGAAACGCAGGCCGTAGGTAAAATTGGCCCGCTGGCGCCGCAGGTTATTATTAACGCCGCGGCTTATAACGCGGTAGATAAGGCGGAGAAACCGGCGGAGTTTGAGCTGGCTAAAAAATTAAATGGGCTGGCGCCGGGGTATTTGGCGCAAGCGGCCAAAGAAATAAAAATCCCCCCTAGCCCCCCTTTTACAAAGTGGGGAACGGGTGCGGTATTCGTCCATTTTAGTACCGACTATGTTTTTGACGGCGAAAA
>CAZOGP010000002.1:26888-30138 GCA_964579775.1 uncultured Candidatus Saccharibacteria bacterium
GCCAATTTTACTTACGCGCCGGATTTGGCGGAGAGAACGAAATGGTTGGTGGAAGGTGGTAACGATATAAATTCACCTCACCCCAGCCCTCTCCTTCGCCAGGAGAGGGAGAAATCTCCCCTAACCCCCCTTTTACAAAGTGGGGAATCATATCCATTCGGCACCTACCATATTACCAACGAAGGCGCGCCGGCGACCTGGTATGGCGCGGCCAAGGCTCTTTTTACTATAGCGGGCATGGCAGACGTGAAATTAATTCCGGTAGCGGCTAGCCGTTGGCCTCGGCCAGCCCAGCGGCCCAAGTACTCAATTTTACTGAATACCAAATTGCCGCCAATGCGGCCGTGGCCGGAAGCATTGAAAGAATTTTTGGGTAAATAGCAAGGTGATACAGGGGGCAACTGATATCGGTTGCCCCTTTTTTGTTTGCTGACCCCGTACAGAAGTTCAGCCGTATTTTATTGCCCGCCAGCCGCGCGGCCGATTACGCCTTCGGCTTTGTTTATGATAGGTTATGTCTTTTTTTAAACTTCTAATGGGGTTTGACCATTTCCGGTCTTTAGGTTTAGAATTAAATCAATTAAATACTATGATTAATCAAGAGCTTCCACGGAGGGCTCTGGATTTAAGTTTGGCCATTTATCGGGTGACAGCGAAGTTTCCGGTCGGCGAGGTGCTGGCTGGGCAACTGCGACAGCTTAGCAACGAAATAGCAGGCGATTTGGCGGAAGAAAAGATTTCCGGCGTTAAAAATAAAATTGACCGCCTGAAAACATATTTTTCTATCGCCAAAGCGCAAAATTGGGTCCGGCCCACGAATTGGTCAATCTTGGATTTTGAATATTATAAGATGCAGCAGGAGGTTCTTTTTGAATTGGGGGACCGGGGCGGCGCGCGCCAGGGGAATAGCGTGGATTTGGGCGGGGAAGGAAAAGAACGAAGTATTACGTCGCACAATATAGGAGAAAGTCAAAAAGTCAGGAAAAGGTCGCCTCGTCCAGAAATGGCCAATTTACCTTTAAGGCAGGACAGAATTTTAAAGGTTATTCAAAACAAGGATTTGGTAAAAATGTCCGATCTGATTCCCCTATTTAAAGACGATATCTCCGAGCGCACTTTGCGCAATGAACTACAAGACCTGGTTAAGAGTGGTTTGATTAAAAAAAGGGGTACTAATAAATATACGGAGTATTTTAAGGAATAATTTATATCGGCAAAATTATTGCCGATAGATTGCCGATAGAAATCGCTCGGCTTTCCTTTCTGAAAACGTAAAGTTCGCTCGGCGTCCGCTGAAAAAAACCGCAGTCAGCCGTAAAATAACAGTAAAGAGCATAACTCCGGCTGCTGCTTGGCACTCGCCGCGCAATAGACATTTAAATAACAAATCAAGAGCGCGTCTGCGCGACATTTTTCTCAGCGGACGCCTCGCTCAAGATTTTTATTCGTAATTTTTAATAATATGGTCAAAAAAGGCATCATTTTGGCCGGCGGGACGGCCACGCGGCTGTTCCCGTTAACCGCCACCACTTCCAAACAGCTTTTGCCGGTCTATGACCGGCAGATGATTTTTTATCCGTTGAACACGCTAATCAAAGCGGGAATTCGTGATATTCTGGTTATTGTGGCGCCCGAGCACAGCGGCCAGTTCCTGAACTTGCTGGGTTCTATTTTCAAGAATCACGGGATCCGGCTGGTGTTTGAGGTGCAAAAAATGCCGCGGGGTTTGGCTGAAGCCTTTATCCTCGGCGAGCGTTTTATTGACGGAGCCAGCGTGGCTTTAATTTTGGGCGATAATATCTTTGAAGATGATTTTTCCGGCGCGGTTAGAAAATTTAGGACCGGCGGCCAGATATTCGCCAAAAAAGCGTCGGATCCGGAACGTTCCGGCGTGGTTAAATTTGACGCCAAAGGCCGGGCCGAAAAGATCGTTGAGAAGCCCAAGGATTGGATAAGCGACTACGTTATTCCCGGTTTCTATCTTTACGACCAGCGCGTAGTTTCTGTGGCCAAGCGCCTGAAACCGTCGCTGCGCGGCGAAATAGAGATAACCGATCTGCATAATTTTTATTTAAAAAAGAAAGAGCTTAGAGTTTCGATCATTAAAGGCGTTTGGCTGGACGCGGGCACAACGGATTCTTTATTGGAGGCGGGCAATATCGTGAAAACTAAAAAATTGTACAAAAAGTTTCATCCGCTGGTTGATAAAGCCATCGCGGAATTCAATGAAGAATTAAAGGGGATTTGCCGGAAAAAATTAATTTAATTTTTTTCTCCTAACGAATTACGAATTTTGGCCAATTACGAATAATTCATAACTCCCCCTAACCCCCTCTTAACTTAAGAGGGGGACTCTCCACGCCTTAATTTAATGCTGAATGTCCGGGGGTCATTTCGTAATTAGCGGTAATTCGTAATTTGTAGGAATAATATGAAAAAGATCAAAAAAGCGATTGTGGCGGTGGCGGGTTCGGGCACGCGGCTCCTGCCCGCGACCAAAGCCATGCCCAAAGAAATGCTGCCCATCGTGGATAAACCGATCATTCAGCTGGTCGTGGAAGAATTAGTGGCGGCCGGTATTGAGGACATAATCTTGGTCACTAAATGGGACAAAAAACCCCTGGAAGACCATTTTGACCATAACTGGGCGCTAATGGATGAATTAAAAAAAGCCGGCAAGGAAGCCTTGCGCGAGCGCGTAAAAAAGATCTCCGAGATGGCCAATTTTATCTACGTGCGCCAGAAAGGGCCTTATGGCAACGGTACGCCGATTTTATCGGCCGCCAATCTGGTGGATGATGAGCCGTTTATTTTTGTTTTTGGCGACGACTTGGTTAAGTCTAAGATTTCTTTTACCAGGCAAATGATCGACGATTATAATAAGCACGGTCATTTGATCATGGGTGTGCAGGAAGTGCCGTTAAAGGACGTGGTGCGTTATGGTATCGTGAAATTGAAAAAAGGCGCTGAACAGATAGAGGATATTGTGGAAAAACCGACCACGCAAAACACCCCTTCGCGTTTAGCGGAATTTGGCCGATTTATTCTTAACAAAGATATAATTGATATTTTGAAAAAAACGGCGCTGGGTAAAAACAACGAACTTTGGGTCGTGGATGCGATTAAAACTTACATTCAGCAAGGCGGCGTTTTCTTTGCCAAAGAGGTCAAAGACGGCCAGTGGCTGACCACCGGCGACCCGTTGAATTATCTGAAGGCCATTTTGACTTACGCTTTGGACCGGGAAGAC
>CAZOGP010000003.1:0-2693 GCA_964579775.1 uncultured Candidatus Saccharibacteria bacterium
GGTGCGCGCGCTAGGATTCGAACCTAGAACCGGTCGTGTATAAGACGACAGCTCTACCGTTGAGCTACGCGCGCGGAGATAGCTCCACCCAGCCCCCCCTTAAATTAAGGGGGGAAGGCGCTTTGCCTCGTGCAACGAGTCAAAGCGCGGAGGAGTTATTAACTTTTCATCAGCGCTTCGAACTCTTCCTTCTCAATCGTCTCTTTTTCGATAAGGCGATTAGCGATCTTTTCCAGCAAGCTCCGTTTTTCCGTTAAGATCTTTTGCGCGGCCTTGGCGGCGTTGTCGATGAAATCATGGACCTCTTTATCTATTTCCTGCGCTACTTTTTCCGAGTAATTTTTTTCGGTGGTTATCTCTTTGCCTAAAAATATCAGATCTTCCGTTTCGCCAAAAGTCCGGGGACCCAGCTTTTCTGACATGCCGTATCTCATCACTAGGCGCCGCGCCAGGTCCGTGGTTTTTTCCAGGTCATTGCCCGCGCCGGTGGTGATCTCATTGAAGACTAATTTTTCAGCGTAATACCCGGCTAAGAGGACAGAAAGTTCTTCAATAAATTCGGTTTTGCTGTGCAAATGTTTGTCAAATTCCGGCAATTTCAGAGTGTAGCCGGCGGCTTGCCCCCGCGCGATGATGGAAACTTTGCGCACCGGGTCGGTGTTGGGGAGGGAAGCGGCGACCAGAGCGTGGCCGGCTTCATGATACGCCGCGATTTTTTTCTCATCAGTGGAAAGGATGTGGCTTTTCCGTTCCGGGCCGAGCAGGACTTTTTCAATGGAAGAGATTAAATCAATTATGGCCACTTCTTTTTTATTCTGTCTTGCCGCGGCGATGGCGGCTTCGTTAACCAGGTTAGCCAAATCCGCGCCGGAAAATCCGGGCGTGCGTTCGGCGATTTGGCGTAAGTTAACGTCGTTTGCTAAGGGTTTGTTTTTGGCGTGAATTTTTAAAATATCTTCGCGGTCGTTGATATCCGGCAAATCCAACATTACCCGGCGGTCAAAACGGCCGGGCCGCAATAAAGCTGAGTCCAAAATGTCTGGGCGGTTGGTCGCGGCTAAAACCACCACGCCGTTGTTGGGTTCAAAGCCGTCCATTTCCACTAAAATTTGGTTTAGGGTTTGTTCGCGTTCGTCATGGCCTCCGCCCAAGCCCGCGCCCCGCTGGCGGCCGATGGCATCCAGTTCATCAATGAAAATAATGCAAGGGCTGTTTTTTTTGGCGTTTTGGAATAAATCACGAGTTCGCGCGCTGCCCACGCCAACGAATAGCTCAACGAATTCGGAGCCGGAAATATGAAAGAAGGGGACATTGGCTTCGCCGGAGACCGCGCGAGCCAGCAAGGTTTTGCCGCAGCCCGGCGGACCGATGAGCAGAACGCCCTTAGGGATTTTGGCGCCGATCTCAATAAATTTGCCGGGGCTTTTTAAGAAATCAACAACCTCGGAGAGTTCTTCTTTGGCCTCTTTGAGTCCGGCGACATCGGCAAAGCTGGATTGCTGTTTTTTATCTTCGGGCATAATAATGCGCGCCAGAGACTTGGTAAAGCCAAAGCCCTGCCCGCCAGCTCCTTGCTTAGCCTGGCGCATGATGAACCATAAAAATAAGCCCATAATTAGAAGGGGCAGAATAAAGGGCACGATAACGTTGCCCAGCCAAAATCGCCAGCCGCTTTCTTCCGCGACAACCAAGGATACTTTTTGAAGCTTGGTCGCGTCCACGCCGTAATTTTTTAATGATTCGGTCAGGCTTGACTCGGTTTCTTTAGTGGAAATCTCGCCAGTATTATCTTTGAGCGAGATTTCCAGGCTTTGGCCGTTAACCGTGATCTTGTTCACTTTTTCATCATTGATCTGCTGGGCCAGTTCCGTCAAAGAAACAGTCGCGGGGCTTTTTTGCGAGGAGCTGAGCATGGAAAAAATGCCCGAGACCAGGATGAAAAGAATAAGGATGACGAGGAAGTTTTTAAGGAGATTTTTCATATTTTCCTCACGAATTACGAATTTTAGCGAATTACGAATAATTCATAACTTCCCCTAACCCCTCTTAACCTAAGAAGGTGCCTTCTCCTCCCCTTAGGTTAAGGGGAGGTTGGGAGGGGTTATATTCGTAATTGGCGAGGTGCTATTCGGTTTTTGGCGTTTCACTTTTCGGCACGGAAGTTTCTGGCGCGGCGACTTCCGTTTTGGCCGCGTTTTCCAGTCGTACCAGCGACAAAGCCATTTTATGAACTTGAGGCTCAATAGAGACTATTTTGAATTCGTGTTTTTGGCCGACTTGGAGTTCTTGGTTCATGTTATCGGGCGAGCTAAAATCGGAAACGTGCACCAGTCCATGGATGTCTTTATCTATCTGCACAAAGGCGCCAAAAGGATTGATCTTGGTCACTTCGCCCGTCACGATTTGGTCTTTGGTATATTTGCCTTCAATGGCCTGCCAAGGGTCTTTTTTCAGAGCTTTGAGGGAAAGGGACAGGCGGTCTTTTTCAATGCCGATTATCTTGGCCGTGACTTTCTGGCCCGCGTGCAGTAATTGCCGCGGATCTTCTATCAATTGCCAGTCAATTTCGGAAATGTGGATCAGGCCTTCAATCATCTCGGGTTTTTCCAGGTTCTCGCTGCCTTTAAGCGGGAAGCGGACGAACGCGCCAAAGTCAACGACGCCGGAGATTGTGCCTTCAACCAGATCACCGA
>CAZOGP010000003.1:2793-4504 GCA_964579775.1 uncultured Candidatus Saccharibacteria bacterium
GTCCCAGGATTGTTCGCGGTGGGCCGCTTGCAAGGATAGCTCAATGAAGCCGTTCTCGTTCTCTTCCTCTAATACCATCGCCGAGATGTCATCGCCCGGCTTCAGACTTTTTATTAAGTTGCGGTTCTCTTTTATCTCCCGGCCGAGCAACACGCCCGTGCCCGCCGCGCCCAAATCTATGAAAACGGTGTCGCGGCCGACCTCCAATAATTGGCCGGTAATGATTTCGCCCAGCTTCGGGGTCTTGGGGGACTGGGCGAGTAGCCCCGTCATAACTGATTTTTTAGGTTCTGCGGTAGATTTAGCTGACATCTATTTTTTATTCAGTCTTTTCGGTCATAAAAATTCAATTTAGCCGGTCGAATATTTTATACTCAAAAGACATTAACGCTGTTTTTTAATTATTATTGATTAATTTCAAATGACTCCATTTGTGTCATCCTGAACGGAGTGAAGGATCTCTCGCGTATGCGAGATTTTTTACGCCCATTCGGGCGAGATTCCTCGTTGCACTCGGAATGACAGAACAGGGGTATCAGAAATCTATTTTTCAGCGTTTAATACGCAGTTAGTATAAGGCAAAAGATAATTTTTGGCAATAGCTGGGCTTTTTGAATTTTTACCCCGTACTATTGACAAATACTAGCACCGGGTGTATAATATAAGAATGGGATAGTAAAGGCGGATTTAGGCTCATTTTAGCCTATTTTCCCTCTCCTTTGGAAGGAGAGGGGTAGGGTGAGGTTATAAGTTAAAAATCTCCCCTAACCCCTCCTAAAGGAGGGGAACAATCCGGCAGAGACTTGTATGGAATATCCGCGTCAATCCGTGCGTTAAATCAGCGCCAATCCGCGGTTATCTCTTCAAATCTTTGCCGGATAAGGCAAGTTGTTTAAAAATACCAAGTCGGGCTCGGCCAAGTAACCGACTCTAAAGTGAAGTAAGCCGCACTTGCCCTGAGTTTATTGAAGGGCAGAAAAAGGCTGATGATTTGGAATGTATAACCAAGCCACCGCCGTAAGCCCTGACGGAAACGCAGGCAGGCAAAGGAGGGGTTATGAAGATATTCGATACGGATGCCGTTTGGGCGGCCGGCGGGCTTAAGTGGGTTAAAGCCCACTTGGATGATTTCTATTATTTCTGCGAGCACTCCCCGTTTGGGCGGGAGTGTGATGAGGCAGGGCTCCTTTGCGACGAAACGGCTAAGGAGGTAAACCACGTTCCTGCAACGGAGCTGCAGGAGCTGGTGAAAATTTTGGGCGTCAGGATGGATGACGCCTATTTTTCAGGGATTTCTTTCTCCCCATTTGTGAAATCGACCTCCTGCCTGGGGGAGAAAATTGGCACGAGGCCGGGGATACCGATAGGAGAAGTTAGTTTCTCCTTTCGGGCCGGATATGCCGATGGAAATTTCCATCGGGAATATCGGCACTACAAGTTTTACAAAGTAGTGCCGGATATAGATTCGGCAAAAGTTAGGCGGAGGGTTGAGGATGCTCTCCGCAAGACGGCGACGGAGGAGCAACTCCGCGCTATCGCGGAGCTACTCGGCGTAAAAGCCGAGTAGGTCTGTGTGTATCAACGGGCGCACCGATCTGAAAACAGACACGGACGCCTTTTTTATTTGCTACAAAAAGTCTACAAAATAAAGGTGCTACGAAATTTTACGAAAGGTTGCGGGGGCGCGGGCCCGTCGACGGGCCCGCGCCGG
>CAZOGP010000003.1:4604-16156 GCA_964579775.1 uncultured Candidatus Saccharibacteria bacterium
ACGAAATTTTACGAAAGGTTGCGGGGGCGCGGGCCCGTCGACGGGCCCGCGCCGGAGAATATTTCGACATCCGATGTCCGGAATGCGTCATCGCGAGCCCCAGCAGGGGCGTGGCGATCCCGTGATGTTATTGCCGTCCACGGGATTGCTTCGGCCTACGGCCTCGCAACGACAAGCGTTTGGGACATCGGATGTCGGGCTCATAAATCCCTCCCAACCTCCCTTTACGAAAGGGAGGAGTAAATAGGTATTGGCACACGGAAAAAAATATGATAAAATGGAAGAAATAAATACTGCGAGAGGTGAAAGAGTAAAAATACGTTGAGGCACTTAACTCACCCCAGCCCTCTCTTTAAAAAAGAGAGGGAGTCCCTCCTCTTTTTCTAAAGAGGAGGTTAGGAGGAGTTAAATCTGTTTTCTTATATTCGTACAATTTCGTATTTCGTAGACAATTGTGGTCATCACCTGGTACGGACAATCTTGTTTCAAAATCCAAAGCGGCGAGACCGTGGTTTTTACCGACCCGTTCAATAAAGAAATCGGCTTGACCCCGCCGCGGAGCCAGGCCAATGTGGTCACAATTTCCCACGATCATCTGGACCATAATAATTGCGAGGCGTTAAGCGGCGAGCCGCTCGTCGTTGCCGGACCGGGAGAATACGAGTCTAAAGGCATTGAAGTTAAGGGCGTTTTGGCGTTCCACGATGACAAAGAGGGGAAGGAACGGGGCGTTAATACTATATATGTCATTGAGATGGAGGGGATCAAGATCGGGCATTTGGGAGACTTGGGCCAGTCAAAGCTGACGGCCGAGCAAGTGGAACAGATAGACGGCGTGGATATTTTGATGGTGCCGGTCGGCGGCACTTACACCATTGATGGGGAAACGGCGGTGGACATCATCAATCAGATCGAGCCGCGCCTCGTGATCCCGATGCATTATAAAATTCCCGGCCTGGCCGTTAAGCTGGATGGCGTGGATGTTTTTTTGAAAGAAATGGGCATCGCCAAAAAGGAAGCGGTGGATAAGTTGACCATCAAAAAGAAAGATCTGCCGGAAGAGGAAATGCAGGTGGTGGTGATGCGGATTTAGCTCGGCTTTGCTTTCTGAAATCGTAAAATTTCACCAGCGCGGAAATTTTACTCGCCAGTTTTGTTCGTTCGTCCCGACGTAAAGTCGGGACACCGTGCCCGCTTGCAAAACTGAGCGTTTCAGACAAGCAAAGCCTCGCCTCACGTTTAAAGCAGAATTTTAATGTCTTTAATCGACTTTATAGAAAACTTACAGCGAAAACCTCGTCATGTCCGAATCCAGATCATGTGGGTCGGGACGACTTTGGGCGCGATAATTATTTTTGGTTTCTGGCTTTGGTCATTAACGGGCCTATTAACTCAGTCGCCCAAGGCAAACGAGCAAAATAATAAAGCCCTGCAGAGCCTGGGCGAAATAAAAAAAGAAGTGCCTGGCCTGTGGCAGAGCCTAAACGCCGGTATCAGCAATGTCATTAACACGGCCAAAGAGGAAATGAATAGCAGTCCGAGCCCGGCGCCATCGATTAGTCCGGACAGCCAGACGGGGCAGGCAGAGAGGTTACCAATTCAATAAATTTAAAAAGTAAAATCTAAAAAGGAAAAACGGCAAATAAAAGTTGATCACGCCAGTGGTCATCCTGAGCGAAGCGAAGGATCTTTGGCGAATGCCTGCTCACAGGCGTGAAAGATCCTTCACCCCGCTACGCGGGGTTCAGGATGACGCTACGCGTCAATTTGAGCGCGAGCGACATATGGATATCGGCAATGTTAAACCTCAAGAAATAACGCAGGAAATGGAAACCTGCTATTTGGACTACGCGATGTCCGTTATCGTGGGCCGCGCTTTGCCGGACGTCAGAGACGGCTTAAAGCCGGTGCACCGCCGGATCCTGTACGCGATGTGGGACATGGGGCTGCGCTCAACCGCTAAGCTCAGAAAATCAGCCTTGGTGGTTGGCGACGTGCTTGGTAAATATCATCCGCACGGCGATAGCGCGGTTTACGATACGATGGTGCGGCTCGCGCAAGATTTTTCCATGCGCTACCCGATGATCCAAGGTCAGGGTAATTTTGGTTCGCTGGACGACGACGGCGCCGCGGCCATGAGGTACACAGAGTGCCGTTTAACTCCGTTGGCCGAAGAAATGATGCAGGATATCGATAAAGACACAATTACTTGGACCGATAACTACGACGGTACGCGTAAGGAGCCAATGGTTTTGCCGGCTAAGCTCCCGCAACTTTTATTGAACGGGTCGCTGGGCATAGCGGTGGGCATGGCTACTTCCATCCCGCCCCATAACTTAAGCGAGCTGGTTGAGGGTATTGAGTATCTTATAGAAAACCCCAAGTCTACGAACGAGGATCTGATGAAATTCATTAAAGGGCCGGATTTTCCGACCGGCGGCGCGATCTATGATAAGCAGGCGATCGTGCAGGCCTATTCCACCGGCAAGGGCGCGATCGTGAACCGCGCGACCGCGGAGATCGTTGAAGACAAAAAAGGCGCTAAGCAGATCATTGTTTCGGAGATCCCGTATCAGGTTAATAAGGCCACTCTTTTGGAAGTTGTGGCGGACCTGGTCAAGGATAAAAAAATTGACGGTATCAAAGACATCCGCGATGAATCCGACAAGGACGGCGTGCGCATCGTGGTGGATCTCAAAGCCGAAGCTTATCCGCAAAAAGTTTTGAACCGGCTGTATAAATTGACCGATCTGCAAAAAACTTTCCACTTGAATATGATCGCGCTGGTGGACGGTCTACAGCCGCAGGTTTTATCGCTTAAAAGCTTTTTGGAACAATACGTTGAGCACCGCTATAACGTGGTGACGCGGCGGACTAAATTTGACCTGGAGCGGGCGAAAGAGCGCGCTCATATCCTGGAGGGCCTGAAAAAAGCGCTGGACCACATTGACGCGATCATCGCCACGATCAAAAAATCAGCTGACAAGGAAGAAGCGCGCAGTGAACTTTGCAAAAAATTCAAATTAAGCGACGCGCAATCGGCCGCGATTTTGGAAATGAAACTGCAGACGCTGGCGGGGCTGGAGCGCAAAAAGATCGATGATGAATTGAAAGAAAAAAAGCAGATAATCGCGGAGTTAGAAGAATTGCTCAAGTCGCCCAAGAAAATTTTGGGCGTGATAAAAACGGAACTTGCGTATCTAAAGGCCAAATTTGGCGATGAACGGCGAACCAAGGTTTTTGCCTCGCCGGTGGGGGAGTTTAAGGAAGAGGACCTCATCCCGGAGGAAGATTGCATCATTACGCTGACTGAAGGCGGTTATATCAAACGGATGAACCCCAAGAATTATAAAGCCCAGCTTCGCGGCGGAAAAGGGGTTTCGGGCATTACGACGCGCGAGGAAGACGAAGTTAAATACTTAGCGAGCGTCAACACGCATGATAATTTACTGTTTTTCACCAACACCGGCCGGGTTTTTCAGACCAAGTCCTATGAAATTCCGGAAGCCAGCCGGGTGGCGCGCGGACAGGCAGTGGTTAATTTTTTGGAGCTGGGGCCGAAAGAAGAGGTGAGCGCGCTGGTGGCCTTAAAAGAAAATTTGAAAAATAAGAAAAAAGGAGAAGTAAAAACCGCGGCCGGTATTGGTGAGGAAAACTATCTGGTGATGGCCACAAAAAATGGTATAATCAAAAAAACAGCGATCGGGGACTTTGCCAATGTTCGCCGTTCGGGCTTGATCGCCATCGGGCTGGATAAGGATGACCTGCTGCGCTGGGTGAAACCCTCTTCCGGAACTGATGAAATAATTTTAGTTACCGCCAAGGGCCAAAGCGTGCGTTTTAAGGAAAAAGACGCTCGCTCTATGGGGCGAGCCGCCGGCGGGGTGCGCGGGCTGCGCCTGAAAAAGGGCGATATCGTGGTGGGCATGGATGTTATCAGCACTAAAGTCAAGGCGGGGAACGCCAAGCCAGAATTACTCGTAGTTATGGAAAACGGCTATGGCAAGAAGACGGAATTAAAGCAATTCAAGATCCAGCGGCGCGGGGGGTCAGGCATTAAGGCCGCGCAGGTAACGCCCAAAACGGGACAGATCGTGGTGGCTAAAATTTTAGCCGGTGGAGAGGAGGATATTATTGCCATCTCCCAGCACGGCCAGGTTATCCGCACATCCTTGAGTTCTATTTCTCTCTTGGGCCGGGCCACGCAAGGCGTGCGCATCATTAAATTGGACGAAGGTGATAAAGTGGCGTCGGTGACGTGTTTGTGAAAATACTTTTTGCCGCTTTTTTGGCGGCAAAAAAGCGGCGGAAAAAACCGCCGCGCGACGATAAAACTTTAACAAAATCGGATTCGTCTCGCTAAAATTGCCGCGGACAACTCAGTCGCTTCGCTCTTCGTCCCGCTGGCAATTTTAGACGCTCAACTTATCGCGATTTTGTCTTAAAGTTTTTCGTATGCGCGGTCTTCTACTAAATGGAAGAAAAAATTATTAGCGGGACAGGCGGTTTCATCAATCCCCAAAAAGTGATCGACCAGGTCGGCCTTAAGGAAAAAATGACAGTGGCTGATTTTGGTTGCGGCCACGGTTATTTTACCTTGCCGGTGGCCAAAGCGGTCGGTAGCGAAGGCAAGGTTTTTGCGATAGACGTTCTAACAGACGCCTTGGAGGCGGTGCGGTCGCGCGCGCAGCTTGAAGGCGCGGCTAACGTGGAGACGGTGCGAGGGAATCTGGAAATGCTAGGGGGTTCGGGTCTGCCGGACGGCTCAATGGACCTGGTTTTGCTCCATAATGTTTTATTCCAGTCGCAAGAAAAGCCGGCCATCATCAAAGAAGCTAAAAGAGCGCTAAAGATAGGCGGCACTTTTATTCTGGTTGACTGGCGCAAAGATAATGCCTCTTTTGGCCCGCAGGGCGGCTGGCGCTTGTCTTTCGACGAGGCCCGGAACATGGCGCAGGAAGAAGGTTTTGTTTTTCGCCAGGCTTTTGACGCGGGAGAATACCACTACGGTTTAATTTTTATTAAACCGTAAATGCCGAAGTTCTAATTTCTAATGTCTAATGAAATAGCCGAATTTTTAATGATCGAAATTTGGATATTGGACATTAGGATTTTATTAGGAATTAGGCATTAGGGTTTAGACATTTTAAATATATGGATAAGAATAAAATCATAATTTTCACTGCCATCGGTCTGATTGTAGTTATTGCCGTAGCGGTGATTATCATTAATCCTTTCAAAACGACGGCGCCCGCGCCCTTAACGCTGGAATTTTGGAGTGTTTTTGACGACTCGTCCGTTTATCAGCCCCTAATCGCCAAATACCAGCAGCTCTATCCGAACGTCACGATCAACTATTATAAAAAAGACATCACTTCCTACGAAAAGGATTTATTGGACGCCTTGGCCGCCGGTCGGGGCCCGGATATTTTTTCCATTCAGAACACCTGGTTGCCAAAACATAAGGATAAATTAGCGCCTGCGCCGGCCTCCTTGATCACGCCGGAGAGGTTCAGCGAGGTTTTTGTGGATGTGGCCAGCCAGGACTTCATCGACGGAAACAGTGTTTATGCCTTTCCTTTGTCCGTGGATTCGCTGGCGCTTTTTTACAATAAGGACTTGTTCAATTCGGCGGGCTTAACCGGCGCGCCCAAAACCTGGGTGGACTTCAATTCCGCGGTGGAAAAGCTCACCAAGCGTGATGCCAAAAATAATATTTTGCAGGCCGGGGCGGCTTTAGGCACAGCCAAGAACATTAATCGCTCAACCGATATTTTAATGGCTTTGATGCTTCAAGGTGGCGCCAAGATGGTCAGCGACGATAAAATTAGGGCGGCGTTCCAAGAGAGCGTTTCTTCTTCTGGCGGCGAAACCTTTAATCCCGGCAAGCAGGCGTTGATCTTTTATACCAACTTTGCCAACCCGGCGCTCAAGGTCTACACCTGGAACGCGCTGCAGCACTATTCCATAGACGCGTTCGTTGAGGGGCAAGCCGCGACGATGCTTTCCTACTCTTATCAAGTTCCGACGATCCGCGCCCGCTCGCCCCACCTGAATTTTGGCGTGGCCGTCTTGCCGCAGATCTCTTCCAATAGCAAGAAGGTTACTTTCGCCAACTATTGGGGCCAAGCAGTCAGCCAGCGCTCGGCCAATCAAGCAGCGGCCTGGCAATTTATCGCCTGGCTGTCATCCCAGGCCAACAGCCGGGAGTATCTTAGCGCGACTAAAAAACCGACGGCTCGGCGGGATCTCATTACTGAGCAGGCCGCCGACGCCGAACTTAGCGTTTTCAGTCAGCAGGCTTTATATGCTTCTTCCTGGTGGGAAGCCGATAATTTGGCCATTGAGGGAATTTTTGCCGATATGATAGAATCAGTAGTAGCCGGTCGCTCCGCGATGGACGATGCCCTGCAGCGGGCCAGCGCCCAGGTGACGGTACTGATGGGAGGGTAATAATTTAAAATTTAAATATCAAAATGAAAAATGATAATCCAAAATTTAAAATTCAATCTAGCTGTCATTCTGACTAGCTGTCATTCTGAGCGAAGCGAAGAATCTATAGATCCTTCAGTCGCTACGCTCCTTCAGGATGACGCTACGCGTCGATTTTACACTTTGAAATTTACATTTTTAATTTTGTTTTTTCTGGGCTTTTTGTTTTTGGCCGCTTTGCCTGCTTCGGCTGCCGGTTTGGTGAATTGCAACGGGCCGGTAGCGGGCAATGGGCTGCCCGCTTGCACGATGTGCAATTTTATGCAGATGATCAGCGACGTGGCGTTCTTTATTGTGCGCAATGTTGTGGCGCCTCTGGCTGGACTGCTTTTTTTGGTTGGTGGTATAATGATGGTATCAGCTGGCGGTTCGGAAGAGCGGCTTAAAAAAGGCAAAGAGATGTTCAAGAACACGGCTATCGGCGTTTTGATAATTTTGGCTTCCTGGGCTATCGTGAATACTCTGATAACGACTCTCGGCTCTAATGTTGAGGGCTTTGTTCCCGGCAACTGGTGGAACGTGAAGTGTCTTTCTTCAGTTCCGGAGCCGGCGCCGGCCAGTCAGCCGGCCGCTGTTCCTTAGCAGGAAGAGCTTCGCGCGCAGTGTGAAAGCAGTCCGGGCTCTGTTTGGCGGAACGGCGAATGCGTGTATACTCCATGATCGGCGGTCGGTGCAGGGCCGGTAAGCTTTTTAATTCTTCCCCCTTTGTAAAAGGGGGATTAAGGGGGATTTAAATCCCTCCCAACCTCCCTTTAAAAAGGGAGGAGGCTAAATGATTTCATCAAAATCATCCAAAATATTATTTTTAACCGGCATTTTAATCATCGGCGGATTTTTGCTGTTGCCAGTAATGGCCAGCGCGGACTATACCTCTTGCTATACGGCTTGCCCGCAAGAATACCAGGGGGCGCAAATCCAGGAATGCGTTAATAATTGCGCGGCTTTGTATCCGGAGGATAGCGGCCTTGGCGCTACGGGTGGCGAAGGAACGCCGCAATTACCAACTGGTGGAGAAGGCACGCCAGAACGCGCGACTGGCGGTGGCGGCAGCGCCAGTTTGCCGAATTTTCTGGGCGTGGGCAGTATCAGTGAGCTGATCTTAAAGATCATTAATTTTTTGATCATTCTGGCGATCCCTTTCGCGGTCTTAATGCTGGTTTGGGCCGGGTTCCAGTTTGCCACGGCCCAGGGCAGCGAGGAAAAATTAACCAAAGCCAAAAAAAATCTTTTGTGGACGGTGGCGGGCATCGCGGTTATTTTAGCCAGCCAGGCCATCGTTAGCTACATCACGGAGATCTTGGGCGGCACCACGGGCCAAGCCAGCGCGCTGGTCACCAAGATCAAGGGTGTGATCCAGCAGGTAATCGGGTTTTTGTTTCTGCTGGTCACGGTTTATTTTTTCTGGGGGATCACGGAATTCGTGCGCGCCACCGGCGACGGGGACACCGCTAAAATAGAGACTGGCAAGCAACATATGATCTGGGGGATCGTCGGTATGGCGGTGATGCTGGGCGCCTGGGCGATAGTGGGGATGCTACAAAGCTTCTTCAAGTAACAAGGAACAGGTAACAGGACACAAAAGATGAGAGAGCCGACTTTTCACGATAAGTTAAAATTGAAAATGGATGATTTTGTTCACTTGGTTTATCGGGTAACTCGAAAATTTCCCAAAGAGGAAACATATGGTGCCGTTTCTCAAATAAGAAGGGCGGCTTTATCAATAATCTTGAATTATATAGAGGGTTATGCTAGAAAGAAAAAGTTAGTAATGCTTAATTTTTTAGAAATTTCCTACGGTTCTCTTAAGGAATGTAAATATCTTTTATATTTTTCAATGAAGGAAAATTATATTGGCGAAAAAGAGTATTTAGACGGATTAAATTTAGCCGAGGAAATCGGCGCGATGCTTTGGAAAACCATTAAAATGACAGAAGCAAAATAAATTATTAAATTTGTTGCATGTTGTATGTTACATGTTACATGATTGAAAGGAGGTGAGCATAATGAAAAAATTCGAAAAGATGTTTGAAAAAACGGCAATTGTTGCTATGACTTTGCTGTTTCCGATGATGGCTATGGCGGCCGCCACGATTACGGAGACATTAACTACCCTCACGACCGTTTTGAATGCGGTTATCGGTGTTTTATTCGTTCTGGTCACCTTATGGTTCATCTGGGGCGTTCTCCAGTATGTGATGGCCGCGGGCGAAGAAGCCAAAATTAAAACCGGCAAAGACCATATGATCTGGGGAATTATTGGTATGGCGGTGATGGCGGGCGCTTGGGGATTAGTCGCGATAATCAACACTACTTTTCTTTCGGGTACCTCCACTAGTATTCCGACCGGTCCGCAGCAGCCTTAGTTTTGGTCCAAAGGATTATTCGGTTTGAATTTTGCAAAGTTCACCCCCTCACCTAATCGGGAATTTTTACTCATGATTCGTCTTTCGTTAAAAGCAGGTTTATCGTGTAAGAATAGAATTGCCCTTGCTTTATAAATTCGTTAAACGAATTTATGTTTCCGATTAGGTGTGGGGGTTCAAGCTTTTCGCGGCGCGGTTTTACTGGCGCGCTAAAGAAAAAAGCCCCCGTTCCGCCTTGTTCGGCGGAATTAGGGGGCTTTTGGTTTTTGGTACAATTTCTGTGTCATCCCGCACTTGATGCGGGATCCAGGCCCTGGATTCCGGGTCAAGCCCGGAATGACACTACTTCGGGAATGCTCTGTCCAACAGGCAGTCGGTATCGGCTCGTTGAGCCGTTGATGCCCGCGCTATCTGTTGGCCGAGCGCCGGGTCGGTAAGCGATTTCGTGTAGCCCTGTCCCGGCGGCAGAACCACATAGAGGTCGTGCGGTTCACCAATCGTATTCTCGGCATACCGGTGTTGAGCGTTGGCTGGCCAGGGCGCGAACTTGGCAGCTTGGCCGTCTGAAAACTTCGCCCAACGTTCCGGCGGCGACGCGTCCATATTCGTACGCGTGAGGTAAATCCGTTCTCCCGGCGTCAGGGTTTTGACGAACTTGGCGTTAGCGGGGAGCCGTTGAACGGTTGCTGGCGTTCTCGTCGCGCGATGCGTGGTCTTTTGCTCAGGAGGAGGGTTTTTTTTCTCGAGTTCCGGCCAGGCCCAGAAAGTCGCTGACATAATCAGGCCAAAGAGCAAAAGTAAGGCTCCAACTCCTCCCAAAAATTTGCCAGCCGGTAGTCTTGGGATAAAGGCTATCCCCAGTAAAATTACGCCCAATAGCGCGAAAACCAAGAATCTTTCTGGTCTGGCCCCTTCTTCTTTTCTTTTTTCTGTTTCGGCGGGATGGGATTGTTGTTTTAATGTTGGTTGAGTTATTGCTTGCGGCGCGCCAGCTTTGTCTTTCGGGGGTTCAGAGAAAAAGATATGCCCGATAGCCCCGCTTAACAGCAGGACGAAACACAGCGCAAGCAAGACTATCCACGCCCATTTTGGCACGCTTCCAACATTCGGGGTAGTGCTGTTAGCCATGGCGGCCTCCTTATTTTTTCTCGAAAATTTTGGTCAAGATGTCGGGCGCGAGTTTCTCGATCATTTTACGGGTCTCAGCCGACAAGTTGAACTTGGTTTCTGAAATATTCTTTGTCACTTTGCCGCGTTCGGTCTGGACGATTTCCAGGGCTTGCTCGGGACCGAATCCGAGTTTTTGCAGTTCCTTTATCCTTTCCGAGATGTTCCCGATCCGAATCTGGTCGCCTTTGGCGTCCCGTTGTTCCATCACCATTTTTTCGGCGGATTCGGCCAGTTTTCCTTTGGGCTTGATCTCGTCGATGTTCAGGCGGTCCAAACGGATGCCAAGTTGGGGTAAAGCTTTGCCGCCGTTTCCTTGGCGCATTTTGGCGATCGTCTCTTTTCTTTCGATGACTTCTTGGATGAGCTTATTTTTTCCTTCTTCGCCTAGAGTCGCCAAATTTTCTTCTAGCAAGGCCCAATTGGCTTCTTCCTCGATCTCTTCTTCGCTGGTGGGGGCGGGTTTAACCTTATGTTGGAAATCTTTTGAAGAGGAGTTGAAGAACCGCAGAAGGATACAGGTCGGAATGTTGGAATCGATCGGATCGATCGCTTCTCCGGCTATCGACTTTATCAAGACATTGATGGCCTCTTCTCTGGCTCCCAAGGCTTGCTCCCAAGTTTTTGGGCCTTCGATCTTTGACATGGCCCATTCGCGCAGGCGTTCACGGACGATGTCGTCGATGATCTCTTTGACCCCCTTTTCGCCGCCGGCGTTCAGGTAGTTGATAAGTCCATTGATGGTTTTTCTCGTTTCGCAGTCTTCAGTCTCTTTATCAAGCGGGGTCCAGGTAAGACTGATGGGAATCTCAACTTCAGCCATATCCGGCGTTCGCACCAACTGGGGCGGCAAATCATAATTCACCTTGGTCATATTGACCAAGATATAGTCGTGCCAGTAGGGGTAAAAGAGGAAAAGACGCCAGCCTTCTTTTTTAACTTTCGTTGTTCTTCTGCCCAATCTGGTTACTACCGCTCGATACGGCGGGTTAGCCGGGATATTTTTGAGCCCTTGAAGAATGATAGCTCCTATCACTAGGAGTACCAAGCTCATGAATCCCCACGTTTTTATGGACGGCGGCCAAATTAGAGAAAGCCACCCGGATTCGGGCGCAAAGAAGTAGCCCAGCATTGCGCCTACACAGACAGATGATACAATGGTTAATCCTTTAACCAGTCTATACATAACAGTTCCTCCTTTTCTCGGTTATAGCAGGTTTATTTTATTTTTTGTCGTAAGCGCTAAAAAGCGCATACCTTATACGGTATATGTTGAGAAAGGGGAGATAATCCCGTTTCGATTTTTAAGGTTCTGTCCTAAATCCCGGAATGATCCGGAACCCGATTTTGGTTTACCCCCACATCTAATCCAGTAATATTTGTTGACTTTCCAAGGGGTAAGGCGAAGCCGTTTTTCTTAGGAAGTGCGCCTTTAATAAAGCCATTATTAGATTAGGTGTGGGGGCTTAAAAACAGCCTTAACCGGAATTTTATATTATACACCTTTGATAATAGTCTGTCAATGGTTTG
>CAZOGP010000003.1:16256-29401 GCA_964579775.1 uncultured Candidatus Saccharibacteria bacterium
TTTGGGTGTTGTTTTTTTGGTTAGGGCCGCGAGTCTTAATTTTAACCAATTGCTTATTAATGCCGCATATGCGGCATTAATAAGCAATTGTCTATGTATCGTGCGGCTACTAAATATTAAAATAATGTCGGCATTTTTCTTCGCCGCTAATTTTTTGGGCTTCTAAATAAGTGACGTAATTGAATAAATCATAGTATTCTAAAATTGCTTCCAGCTCTATTTGGCAGGGGAAAGGAATGATAAAGGCGCTTTTTTGGAATTGAAAAAACCCCAGATACTTTAGTCGGTCTCTTAAAATATCGCGTTCACTATTCTTATCGTTAGGAATATCGAAAATAACAACACGCCAAAGACCATCCCATCTTTTCGGTCTATTAATTTTAATTTTTTTAATATAATCATTGAAAAAGACAGATTGTCCTTTTGGCGTTATCGTGAAGAATACTTTATCGCCTCGAGCCTCTTTTTTAATTAATTTGCGGTTTTGCAGATTATAAAAAGCCTTGGCTAAAGATTTCTTTTTGTCGTTAGAGAGTTTTTGACCGAACTTTCCCAGCGCGCCTAGAAGATTTGGTGCGGTTATGGCAATGGCGATGCCGCCGGCAATAAAGGTAGCCGCCAGTATCACCTTGCCTATTTGCCGGATGTTTTTATTTTCTATTATATTTTTTAGAATTGATTCCTTAGACAAGAGTCCTCTTTTTAAGAGAATTGTTTCTAATTCCACGCAATCATTTTTATTCAGGCGGCTGTTATCGGTTTTATTTTTAATAGGATTTATCATATGGGGGAAAATTCTCTATTGATTGCTCACTAATGCCGTATATGCGGCAATAATAAGTAATAATAAAAAATAGAGAGATAAGTTTTTTGGTGCCGAGGGGGAGACTTGAACTCCCATGGATTGCTCCGCTAGCTCCTAAAGCTAGTGCGTCTGCCAATTTCGCCACCTCGGCGCGCGTCTAGTATTACGGATTTTTTAGAAAAAATTAATTGGTTGTCTAAGGCGACGGAGCCGGAGATCCCGAGACAGCGGGCGAGGGAGTAGGCTTTACGGCGTTAGGGTTGGGATAAAGAGCCGGCGAGTTATAACTGGAATTAAAAACTTGTTTTCGTTCCAGCTGTCCGTC
Source organism: uncultured Candidatus Saccharibacteria bacterium (assembly GCA_964579775.1). Lineage (GTDB taxonomy): Bacteria > Patescibacteriota > Minisyncoccia > Portnoybacterales > GWB1-42-6 > UBA8475. Next base: position 17,387 of record CAZOGP010000003.1, read on the forward strand.
GCGCCAGATTTCCTGGGTCAGCGTGGCCTTGAGCGAGCCATTGGGATTTTTTTGCGTGGTGACGGGTCCCTTGACTTTGACTTCCCGGCCGTCAGCGGTGCCGTAGATATCAAAAATTAATTTATTGCCTTCAATTCGACTTTGCAACAGAAGGTGACCTGGCGTGTCGTTGATGAATTTTAAATCGGGGCTGGGCGGATAGACCGTGGCGTCAAAGCCCGGCGGGTCGTAGTAGTGAACGGGATAGGCATGAGGGTGGCGCTCGGTGATTTTCAGGCCGGCGTTCACCGCCGCGCGGAATAACGTGGTGGAAACCTGGCAGAGGCCGCCGCCATATTCGGGAATAGTTTGCTTATTTTTTATGACGAGCTCCGGCACCCAGCCGTTTTGGGCGTCAATATCGCCGATGTTTTGCGATAAAGAAAATTCTTCACCGGGCTTGAGCAAAAAGCCGTTGAATTTGGTGGCGCCGACTTTAATATTGACGCGGCGATTAGTGGGGGAGCCGGAAAAATTAGATTCGCCCGTTCCCAGGAGCGCGAGTAGTCCCAGCTCTTGGGTGGTTTGGTTTGAAATTTGCGGCGCGACGGGATCGGTTATCAGATCAATGTTGTTTTTGCCAGTTAGAATGTCCGCGGTTATTTTTTGGGCGCTGGCCTCAATGTTCAGCTTGGCGCCGTCTTGAGAGAGAACCGCAAACTTCAGTTCGCCGTTGACCGTGGTCAGCTGGGCATCAATCGGCTCGCGGTTGATGGAGGCGGCCAGAGGAATTAAGAAGTCGTTTATTTGTTCAGGATCAAGGGTCAATTGGACTTTTTGCGGTTCATTGTCTGAAGGCGTAGTCGATATCCAGCCGGCCAGCTCCGTTTTTTCCACGCGCCAGGTGACGCTGGTGCTTTGCAGGAAATAGGGCGCATCGTTGACTATTTGTTTTGCCCCTTCCATGACCTGTTCTATTTCTTTTTCGGTTATTAGGGGCTTGGCTTCGACCAGCGATAAAGAGACAGTTTGAGGCGCCTCGCCGAAATTTTTTAAAATATCCGCGATGAGCTGGCCGCGGTCAACCGTTGCGCCGCTTTGCGCCGGCAAGATAACAAAATCGTTTTGCTGCGGGTCGTATTTTATGGAGGAATTTTTGACCGGCGTTTCTATCGTGGAGAAAATATCAAGGGTTAGGTTCAATTTTGAAGGATCTAGAGAATAGTCAAGCGGCACGTCCCGGCCAGCAAAAAGCGTTTTTATCTGGTCACTTAGCGCGGCTAGGATCGGACCGCGGCCAATGGCTAGCGCGGCCGCGGCGGTTTTGGCCGCGTTGATCTTGAGGCCGAAATCCGTTGGCGCGAGCGTCCAGGTTTTTTCTCCGTAGGCCAGGGATATTTTTTGGTTGCTGAATTTGGCGATCTGGTCGGATAAAAATTGTCCTAAGTTGTCTTGGCTGACGCCGCCAATCCGGAGGCCCCCTATTGTCAGGCCGGAGATCGTTTTATTATAATTTATCGCGGCTAATGAGGCTAGGGCCAGGCCGAAAATTAAAAGGAGCGCCAGCGGGGCCAGCCAAAAGATTTTTTTTATTTTTGGGTTCAGGTTAAAGCTCATAAACAAGATTAACTAAAAAAGCAACTTTGCAGACAGAGCGACAAAGTTGCTTTCCAGAGAAGTTTTTTTGTCGCTTCTGCTTTAGTTGGAAACAACGCGGATCTTTTTGGTCTTGATCTTTTCTATTTTGGGCAGGCGGATGGTCAGGATGCCATTTTTCATTGAGGCGTCGGCTTTTTCCGCTTCCACGTCCACCGGCAGGATCACCGAACGGGAAAAAGCGCCCCAGTAGCATTCCTGATAGTAATAGTCGCCGCCGGCAATCGTTTCATCTTTTTCGCGCCGGCCCTTGATAGTCACCATATCGTTGGTGATGGTAATGTCCAGGTCTTCTGGGTTGACGCCGGCGATCGTTGATTTGATGACGATGTCGGCTGGCGTTTGATAGACATCGATCGTCAGCTGTCCCTCTGAATCGGGGAGCCAGTCGTCCGTGGCCTTTTCCCGGTCAGCCGGCAAGGAGATCTTTTTTTCTTTTTTGCCCGCTTCGTTATCTTTCTGGCGGGCGGCGAGCCTTGATTTTTCTTTTTCAGCGCTTTGGCGCGTTTCTTTCTCGTTTTCGCTTTCTTCGTTTCCTTCGTCTTCTTCGCCGGGCTTATTTATTTGGATGTCTTTGGCGCTCTCTTCTTCTTCCAAGACGCCGGTGAGCCGTTCCAAAAAAGAGGGTTTCTTGTTCATGATATCTCTACGGATTACAGATTATTTACAGATATACAGATAAAAGCAAGTATTTATTTTATATCTTGCTCGCACTTATCTGTATATCTGTATTTATCTGTATTCTGGTAGCTAATTTATCTTATTTTACAAATTGACAGTTGTTTTTTCAAAAAGCGGAATTGCCAGCCAACGAGCCCGGCCATCGCCACCAGGAGAAGCGCTATCATCAGGGCAAAAAACTTGTCGGAGGTAAAGAGCCAGGCCAGATAATTATAAAGACTATGGAGTATGACGGCCAAAGAAAATCCGGTCAGTAAAATGAAATTTTTATGCCGCAGGTTAAGCAATGAGCAGGCGACAAAATATCCCAGAGTCCCGGAAGCTAAAGTGTGTAAAAGCGTGGCGCTGAGGAAGCGAACCGAGGCCTGCGAAAAAGCCAGCTGGAAGGTAAGATTAGGTATCAAAAAAATATTAAGGAGATTTTCCGTGGCGGCGAAACCCAAAGCGCTCGTAATCAAGTATATCATAGCGTCCAGCGGCTCGTCAAAACTGGGATTTTTCAACACTTGCCATTTAACCACCAGGTATTTTAGCAATTCTTCGCTCAGCGGGGCCAGGATCATGATGTTCAAGAAAAATAGAGAGCGGTTTTGGTTCAGCGAAGCGAAAAGAGTCGGCCAGGAGGAAGAAGGCGATAGCGCTGACATGGCAAAAAATTGCAGCAGCAGCGCCACCGGCCCCATCAGCGCGCCGCCTAAAAAAACCAACAGCAACTTGCCTTTGGGCTCGGGGTGGCTGTCTTTGCGCAGGTAAAAAAGCAGCCAGATGACGCTGGGCGCGAGGCCTAAAATGACGTAGAAAAAGTAGTCCATGCCGTTATTATAGCAGAGAACGATAATTTATAAAACACTTTCTTGCCACTTTTTGACAGCAAAAAGTGGCGTAAAAACTGCGCTCGAGCGGGAAAATAGAGAAAATCGGGCTCGTCTCGCTAAAATTGCCGCGGACAACTCGGTCGCTTCGCTCCTCGTCCCGCTGGCAATTTTTAAACGCTCGACTCGCCGCGATTTTCTGACTATTTTCTCGCTACGGGCGGTTAGAAAAAGATTTTTATGAGATTCTTAAATTCGCGTTTGCCTTAAGAGTCCGCCAGTTTATTTTGGTAGCGTGTTTTTGGGCCAGTTGCCAGTAAGCGGCCAGGGCTATCATGGCGGCGTTATCCACGCATAAGTTTATTGGTGGCACGAAGAAATTTAGCGACAGGCGATCGGCAGCCAGCGATAAGTTGTCGCGGAGCGCTTGATTGGCGGCCACGCCGCCGGCTAAGATAATCGTTTTGGCTTCGTATTTTTTGGCGGCGGACAGAGCTTTGGCGCTTAGAACATCAATGACCGCCTGCTGGAACTCGGCGGCGATGGCCGACGTTGATCTTTTAATTTGAGCCGGCGTCATCTTTTGCAAAATATAAAGCACGGCGGTTTTCAGGCCCGAGAAAGAAAAATCAAAATCGCCGGAATTGAGCATGGGGCGAGGGAGTTCCTTAATTTTAAATTTTAAATTTTCAATTTTAAATTTAGCCGCAGTAGCGGCGATAGTCGGTCCGCCCGGATACCCCAGATTCAACATTTTGGCGACTTTATCAAAAGCTTCGCCGGCCGCGTCATCGCGCGTTTCGCCGACGATTTTGTAATGACCTAATTTTTTTACCAAGATCAGCTGGGTATGGCCGCCGGAGACGACGAGGCAAATAGTCGGCAATTTTTTTGTCATTAGTAATTTGTCATTAGTCATTCCGCTAATTTTATCCGAAGGGATAAAATTAGCGGCGATATGACCTTCAATATGGTTGACCGGAATTATTGGTATATTCCAAAAATACGATAACGCCCGCGCGAAATTAACGCCTACCCACAACGCCGGCTCCAAGCCCGGTCCAGTAGTGACCGCGAGATAATCAATATCCGGTTTTTGGTATTTTTTTAGGAAGGGTAAAAGTTTTTTTAAAAGTTCCGGTTCGCGGTCCAGGATTTTATATAAAATTTTAATTTTGTCATTCTGAGCCCCCGCATCAGGGTGCGGGGTAAACTCCGGCGAAGAATCTGTGACGCGGGTCGCTCCCGCCGCCGCCAAGGCTTTGGCGGGCAAGCCGCTCCCGCGAGATTCCTCGCTTCGCTCGGAATGACAAACGAAAGTGAGCATGCCAGCTTTTTTTAATGCTTGCTTGAACAGAGGAACTAAGTTGAGTTGGTGTTCCCGTTTGGCCAGCATCGGCACTACGCCACCCCAGGGCGCGTGAACTTTGATCTGCGAGGAAACTAAATCAGCCAATATCTTTGGCCGGCAGGTTTTATCGTATTCCAGGATGGCAATGCCAGTATCGTCGCAGGAGGTCTCAATGGCTAAAATTTTCATAGGCAAAGTATAGGCGGAAAATCGATTTTTTTCAATATTCGCTTGCTTTTTTATGGTTTTTCGGGTATAGTTTGATATTCGGAAATTGGCTAGTTTTTAAACATTTTTGTCAAAATACGTATAAGGAGGGCGTAGTCATGAAGCTGGAAGATCTTTTTTTAGGGCGGGAACGCGAAGTAACGGTCAAGGGCGGCAAGAAATTGAAAGTCCGGCAATTGCCGGGCACGGACATTTTTATCGCGGCGGACGGGTCGTTCGTCATGCCTCGTTGGCAGGGGAAAGAGGAGGGAAAAACGCCGCGTCAGCGGGCGCAAAAGAAGTGGAGTCCGAAAGAGCTGAAATACGTGGTCTATTCGCAGGGCTTGCCCGCGGCATTGCGTAGCCGGCAACTGGCGATTTTCCGCGCGCGAGTCGTCAGCTGTCCGACCTATCAAGCGGCTTTGGCGGTCTTCGCGGAGGAAGTGCGGGGAGGCATCATTAGTGAGGGCACCATGGATCCGCAAAAAATTTCCTCGGCGTTGCGCCATAAACTTCAGGCTTTTGGTTTCGCTTTCCAGCGGGCGCAAAAAATCGGCGTGAAGGAGACCATGGTAAAAATTCTGTTCCTTTATCAGGATAAGGCCGCGGGGCTTAATGTTGGCGCGATGCTGGCCCGGACCGTGGCCATCACTAACCGTCTGCGCGAACGGTTGCTGGGCATGTATGCTTGGACAAGGAGATATCAGGCCCAGGAAGGGGCCTTGAAGATGATTTTCTTAATGGTGCAAGAGACAATAAGTCAGGTGTCCACGCAGATGAATAAATTACGGCAGGATTCGTCGCTGATTTGGGGCGAAGGCAACAAGAAATCGCAACAGCTGGTCGCTGATCGATTGACGACCCTGTTCATTAGTCTTGAGCCATTGAAGCTTATTCAACCCTTTAGCCGTTGGATGACATTCGTCATTAAGGATTTTGATGAGATGCTTCAGGCGTTGGAGGGTCAGGATTTTATTTTGGCCCGCGCCTTAATCGAGCGGATCCTTTTCTCTATCGAGTTAAAGAATGTTCAGGTAAGCTTGGACCGGTTATTGCTGCGGTTGGGGCAAGAAATAGTTATCAAAAAGTTCAATTGGCACGATTACGTGTCTTGGACGGGAACTTTAGCAGCCAGATTAGATAGTCTGGTCGCGCATGAAGCGAGGGTCGGTTTACGGGAAAAAGTTTGCCGGGTGGCTTCTTTAGCCTTACAGGTGGCTTCTCAAGAAGCGAATACAGACCGTCGTTTGAAATATTTTAAGGCGGCGGTGAAACAAGCTTACGCGGTTCTGTAAGCATGGTAATCAGTATAAATAAGAGCGTGGGCCAATCGAAAAAAACCGACTGGCCCTTTATTTTTTTCATTTTTCAAGCTATGATTTATTTAGTTTTTGGCGCCACGCTCAGCGTGGCTTTTGCCAAGCTTAGCTTGGCGCTATCGTCTAACGGTCAGGACATCGGCTTTTCAAGCCGTCAATCGGGGTTCGATTCCCCGTAGCGCTACTTATGTATAATAGGAGTAATCGTATTCTACAGTATTTCAGTATGCTGTAGAATTAAATTGTTTGGATATTTCTCTAGGGATTAAATTTTGGGTTAAAAATATGACCGGAGGAAAAGTAAAATACAATCAATTAAGCAAAGAAGAGAAGATAAAATTTTTAGGCGATTTCTATTCAATGGTCGCCAGCTTAAAAGATAGGGGAGAGGTTAAGGATTTTTTAAAAGATTTGCTAACGCTCAGTGAGTCGGTAATGTTGGCGCGTCGATTACAAATAGCTAAAATGCTGATAGCCGGCATAGGTCAAGAAAAAATTAGGGAGAAACTAAAAGTTGGATATTCTACCATCGCTGGCGTGCAGCGTTGGCTGCAGGCCGGTTTTGGCGGCTATGAAAAAGTTATAAAGAGATATGAAAAGGAAAACTCGGGGGTAAAAGACGGAAAAAGGAGCAGCGGTTATGGCACGCCTTTTTCTTTCGGCTGGTTACGCCATAAATATCCGTTGCATTTCCTTCTGGTGAACGCCATTTTAGATAAAAAAAGATAAGTTGAGAGTAGCGTCTGTATTCTTCAGTATTCCAGTATACTGGAGAATAAATTATTTGGTTTGCAAACTTTAAATATCAATGGAAAAATCAGAGTATATTAAGATCGGCAACGCGGCGGATATCGCGGACGCTAAAGAAAGGCGGGTCTACCGATTGTTCGAAATATTGCCGGGGCTGCTATCTTGGGGGACGCTGCTGGGCGTCGTTTTTTTATCGTGGGCCGCGCCGGTTTTTATCGCTTTTTTTATCATCGCCTTTGATATTTATTGGTTACTCAAAACTATATTTTTATCGGCGTACTTGCGTTCCAGTTTTGCCATTATTAAAAAGATCGGCAAACAGGATTGGCTGGCGTTGGTGAAGGAAAAAAATCAGGGTCAGGATTTACCGTGGGAAGAAATTTATCATTTGGTAATTTTCCCGATGTATAAAGAGTCTTTTGAAGTGGTGGCGGAAAATTTTGAATCTTTGCTGGCTTCAAATTATCCCAAAGAAAAAATGATCGTGGTGCTGGCTCCCGAAAAGCGGGCCGGCGAGCGAGCGCAAGCGGTAGCCAAAAAGATCGAAGTTAGATACGGCCAGAAGTTCTTTAATTTTTTGATCGTCACGCACCCGGACGATATTATCGGGGAACTGGCCGGCAAAGGGTCAAATGAAACTTGGGCGGCTAAAAAAGCGAAAGAAGTGATTATTGATAAATTGAACCTTTCTTATGAGAAGATCATAGTTTCGGTTTTTGACGTGGACACGGTGGTCTATCCGGAATATTTCGGCCGCTTAACATATGTCTTTTTGGAGGCGCCTGACCGCTTGCGCTGCAGTTTCCAGCCGGTGCCTATCTTTAATAATAATATCTGGGATGCGCCGTCTTTTTCTCGCGTGGCGGCGCAAAGCGGGACTTTTTGGCATATGATGCAGCAGGAGCGGCCCGAGCGGCTGGCCACTTTTTCTTCGCACGCCATGAGCTTTAAGGCCTTAGTGGAGATGGACTGGTGGTCGGTGAGGAATGTTTCCGAAGATTCGCGGATCTTCTGGCAGGCGTTGCTTTTTTATGACGCTAAATACCGCGTGGTGCCGTTATATTATCCGGTTTCCATGGATGCCAATTTAGCCGATAACTGGTGGCAAACCGCGGTCAATGTTTATAAACAACAGAGACGATGGGGCTGGGGCGTGGAAAACGTGCCCTATGTTCTGTTCGGTTTCCGGCACAACAAGAATATTCCGCTGAAGACGAAAATTTTTTGGGCGTTCAACCACCTGGAAGGCTTTTGGTCCTGGGGCACCAATGCCCTGCTGATCTTTATGCTGGGTTGGCTGCCGTTGTTCTTGGGCGGGCAGGAATTTAATGTTACTTTGCTTTCTTACAATCTGCCGCAAGTGACGCGGGCCATCATGACCGTGGCGATGGTCGGCATTATTTCCTCGGCCTTTTATGGCACCCGGCTGCTGCCGCCGCGGCCGCGGCGGCAGCAGCCCTACAAATATTTTTTCATGGTCTTGCAGTGGATCTTAATGCCTTTCACGATAATTGTTTTTGGTTCGGTCCCGGGCCTGGAAGCGCAAACGCGTTTGATCTTCGGCAAGTATATGGGATTTTGGGCGACGCCTAAAGTGCGTCAGGTGAAAAAGTAAAATTTTTAATAATTTAATGTTTTGCTTGTCTGTCGTAGCCTAGGCGTAGGCGAAACATCTAACGTCCAAGATCTGTCGTCGCGAGGCCGAAGGCCGTGGCGATCCCGCGATGCGGCCGGGCATACGGGATTGCTTCGTCGCTACTCTCCTCGCAATGACAACTATTTGGGACGTCGGACAGCGCGAATTAACCTCACCCTATCTCTCTCCTTCGTAAGGAGAGGAAAGAATATAAAAAAAAGGCCTCATCGCATTGCGCGTGAGGCTCCCTGCTTTTACTGATTGGTTTCAGGCGCAGAGCGGCGATAGGCGGGGGCGCTTGGTGCCGTTGCCGCCCAGGAGCTGTTTCTCTTTCCTCTCTTTTCTTTCTTTACAGAAAAAGCAAAGGTCGGAGATCGGTCTGGCTTCCAGTCTTTTTTCATCGATCGGCTCTTCGCACCTAGCGCAGATTCCGTAAGTCCCGTCATTGACGAGCTTTAACGCTTCGTCAACTTTGATGATCAGATTCTTACGCTTACGGATGAGCTTTTCCGAGGCGCTGGGATCGCCCAGGTGATTAGCGGCGCGATCATCGGAGCTTTGACCGTTTTCGCCGATATCAAGCTCTAGCTTGCGATCCCGAGAAAGACTGGCTATCTCTTTTAAGGCTTCATCTTTCATTGATAGCAGCAATCTCTGGAAATAGCTTCGCCGGTCGCTACTCATAACTGTTTTCACCTCTTTTTCCGCTTTTGATGTTTCTTGAGCCATTTCCCCCTCCCTGAAAATGTCGTAAAAAGTGAAAAAGTTTTTGGTCAATTACTAACGCTACGCCGCTCCGCTGATAAGAACTATTTTTATACGCGTCCGCTCGTCTAATGTGGGCGCGTAAGACTCTTCGGCCTCGACTGTGCTCTGTGCTCGGCCTCAGAATGACAAAACAAGGATAACCAAACTGTATATTCTTAGGGCATAATAGCATGAATTGGTTTAAAATGCAATCTTTAAAGAAAGAAAATAATGCCCCCCTCACCCCCTCTTAATTTAAGAGGGGGAAGCAGTTAAACCGTTTATTCCAAATGGATATCATTTTGGAACTTTTGGAGTCTTTCTTTGAGCAGAGGATAATTTTTTAGCTCGGGGTCTTGCTGTAAAATTTTGGCGGCTTCACTTCGCGCTTGTTTGACCATGATGAGGTCAATCAGGGAGCCGGTCAGGAGGCTGGCGGATAGATCCGGGAGGCCCGATTGGCTGGTGCCGAAAAATTCACCCGGTCCGCGTAATTCCAGATCCTTTTCTGCGAGCCTGAAACCGTCATGGCAGGTCGTCATAATTTTTAACCGTTCTTGCGTTTGGGCGCCAGGCGAGTCGGTAAAAAGCAGGCAATATGATTGATGCGGCCCGCGCCCGACGCGGCCGCGCAATTGATGCAGCTGTGCCAGACCAAAGCGTTCCGCGCCTTCGATCATCATGATCGTGGCGTTAGGAATATCAATGCCAACCTCTATCACGGAAGTTGAGACCAGGATATCGGTCCGGCCGGCGCTGAAATCCGCCATAATCTTGTCTTTTTCTTCGGACTTGAGCTTGCCGTGGAGCAGAGCGATCTTCAGGTCTGGAAAAATATTTTTTGATAATTTTTCGTATTCGGCTTTAACCGCTTTTACTTCCAAAGTTGCGTCATTACGAGGAACATAGCGACGAAGTAATCCCGTATTTTCGTTATTGTCCGCGGGATTGCTTCGCTCCGTTCGCAATGACGAGTCTTCCGTGATTTCTATCCTGGGGCAGACGACGAAAGCTTGCCGGCCCTGTCTGATCTGTTGGCGGATGAAGCCGTAGGCTGCCATTCTTTTTATCGGCGGCACCAAGTGCGTTGAAATTTTTTGCCGGCCCTTGGGCAGTTCGGTCAGCAACGACAGGTCCAAGTCGCCATAGAGCGTCAAGGCGAGGGTGCGGGGGATGGGGGTGGCGGTCATGGAAAGAAGGTGCGGAATTTTTTGCGGCAGGCCATCAGGCAGGGCAGCGATGTTTTTTTGCAGGGCGGCGCGCTGAGCCACGCCGAAACGATGCTGTTCGTCAACCACGGCCAAGGTCAATTTTTTGAAAGAGATTTGTTTTTGGATCAAGGCGTGCGTGCCGATAACGATTTGCGCCTGTCCGTTTTTAATTTTTTCCGTTAGAGCCTTTTTGGTGGTAGTGTAATTTTTATCATTTTTTATTTCTTGGGCGTCGCTACCGGTCAGCAAGCAGAGGTTTAAATTATAATCGGATAGCAAGCCGGCGAGAGTTTTATAATGCTGTCTGGCCAGAATTTCTGTCGGCGCCATAAAGGCGGTCTGGTAGCCGGCCCGGGCATTTTCCAGCGCCGCCAGCGCCGCCACCGCGGTTTTGCCCGAGCCCACGTCTCCTTCCAGTAGTCGGTTCATCGGCTGGTCTTTGGCTAAGTCCTGGAAAACTTCCCAGGCCGCCTTTTTTTGGGATAGGGTGAGCTCAAAAGGAAGCTTAGCCACTGCTTCCCGGATCAGCCGTTCGTTAAAGGGAATGGTTTGCGCTTGTTCTTTTTGGCGCTGGATTTTTTGGCTTAAGACAAAAGCTTGAAGTAAAAAAAGCTCCTCAAAGGCCAGGCGCCGGCGGGCTTGATCGGCGTTTTTAAGCGAAGCAGGGAAGTGGACCTGTAAGATAGCGGTATTCAGGTCAATTAGGCGTTGGGAGCGTTTTACGGCTACTGGGAGCCAATCCGTTATCTGCCTAGCTTCCGGAAGATAGAGTTGGATGATATAACGTAAATATCGAGACGAAAGGCCGTTTGTTTCGGGGTAAATGGGTACTAGGCGGCCGGTATGGCGTAATTGGCTTATGGCTAATGGCTTATAGCTAATGGCAGAGCCACTTTTATTTGTTGCTATTGGCCCTTCGCTATTGGCTATTCGCTCATACGCGGGATTGGAAAAGTATAGATCTTTATCAAGGTTTACCCTGTTAAATTGCTTTGCACCCCGCTGTAGCGGGGATTTAACAGGGTGAATCTTGCCAGATAGGTTAATGAGGTCGTCGATCTTTAAAGATTTAATAAGGTATGGCTGATTAAACCAGACGGCTTTTATGCTCCCGCTTTTATCTTGAATATATGCTTGGGTCACCACCATTCTTTTCTTCCAGGTGCGGATGTTGGTTATTTCAACTATTTTTCCTTGGATGGTGGCGGTTTCGTTGGCCCGCAGGTCAATTATCCGGGTAATCTTTGAAAAGTCATTATAACGGCGGGGAAGATGATAAAATAGATCCCGGAGCGTTTTAACCCCGAGCTTTAATAGCCGTTTTTGATAGGCGGGTGAGATACGGGGGAGGGACGAGATGGGAGAGTCTAAATTCAAAATTAAAAATTAAAAAGTAAAAATTTAGGTATCCCGCTGAGCGGGATTTATCAAATAAGTCCCGCCCCGGCGGGACACCATAATTTTACATTTTTATATTTAAATTTTTAATTGTGGTGTGCGCCCGCGAGGAATCGCCCGCGCACCACTAAAGGGTGCGGGGCGCCCTATACCGTTTACTGGTATAGGGCGAACTCACAACTTTAACTATTAAGCTTTTATATTATGTTATGTGTGCCCTCGAGAGGAATCGAACCTCTATTGCAAGATCCGCAATCTTGCGTCCTAT
>CAZOGP010000004.1:0-4651 GCA_964579775.1 uncultured Candidatus Saccharibacteria bacterium
ACCGCGGGTTTACTCCTCCTCTTAATTTAAGAGGAGGCTGGGAGGAGTTATAATCCCTTAAATTCATAACTCCCCCTAACCCCCTCTTATCTTAAGAGGGGGAACCTCTTTCGTAATTCGTAGAAAAATTATGCTCACCTCTCCCCTCCAAAATGAAGAAGACCCGATAATTGACCTAACCCTGCGGCCGCAGGGTTTTGCCGACTACCAGGGCCAAGAAAAGATCAAAGAAAATTTGCGCATTTTGATCGCGGCGGCCAAAGGGCGCGGCGAGCCGATTGAACACGTTTTGCTTTGCGGCGCGGCCGGGCTGGGTAAAACGACGCTCGCCCACATTATCGCCAAAGAAATGGGTGTTGGCATTAAAGTGACTTCGGGTCCGGCGATTGAACGCGTCGGAGACTTGGGCTCGATTTTAACGAACCTCAACGAAGGCGATATTTTATTCATTGACGAAGCGCACCGGTTAAATAAATTGATCGAGGAGGTGATGTATCCAGCTATGGAAGATTTCAAGCTGGATATTGTCATTGGCAAAGGCCCGTCCGCGCGAACACTGCAGCTGGACCTGCCAAAATTTACCCTGATTTCCGCGACGACCCGGCCGGGTCTTATTTCGTCCCCGATGCGCTCACGCTTTGGGGTTTCTTTCCGCTTGGATTTTTACAGCCACGCGGATATCGCCAAAATCATCCAGCGCTCGGCCAGAGTTTTAAATATTACTGCCGAACCAAACGCCATTGACGTTATCGCCCAGTCTTCCCGTTCCACCCCGCGCGTGGCTAATCGCCTGCTCAAGCGCGTGCGAGATTTCGCGCAAGTGCGCGGCAACGGCCAAATCACCGTTGACCTGGCCAAGCAAGCGCTGGCAATGCTGGAAATTGACCAGCTGGGCCTGGAGCCGGTTGACCGGCAAATCCTGCGCCACATCATTGAAAAATTTGACGGCGGTCCCGTGGGCCTTCAAGCCCTGGCGGCCGCGACGCACGAAGAGCAAGATACTATTGAAGATATGTACGAGCCCTATTTGCTCCAGCTGGGTTTTATCGGCCGCACCCCCCGCGGCCGCGTCGCCACCAGGAGCGCCTACGAGCACCTGGGGTTAAAATATCCCGACGAGCCACAGGAGAAATTGTTTTAAGTTTTTACTCCTCCCTTTCCGTAAGGGGAGGTTGGGAGGGATTTAGTTTCCCTTATGCCCACCAAAACTAAAATTTCGGGAATAGAATTTTTGTCTTATGTTTGTAACGCTTCTGGAGCGCAAGATACGACGTATGAAGAATTGGAAGCTATCGCCAAAAGCGGTTCAGCGGCGATCGTAATGAAAACTTGTACCATTGAGCCGCGGCTGGGGAATCCCCAGCCGCGCTGTACCCATACTCCCCTGGGACTGATCCAAAGCATGGGCTGGCCGAATTTAGGCTATAAAAAATATCTGGCGTTCGCGGCCAAATTGAAAAAGAAATATGACAAGCCCATCATCGCCAGCATTGGCGGTTTTTCCGACAAAGATTATCGCCAGATGACCTCGGCTTTTCAAAAAAGCGCCGTGGACTTGATAGAGATAAGCTTGTCTTGCCCTAATTTGGATGATCACCCGCAAGTGGGTTATGACTTCAAAGCGACAGACGCTCTTTTGGCACAGCTAGTCGCTCTGGGACCAAAGCCCCTGGGCCTAAAATTACCGGCTTATTTGGATTCTGTTCTCCAGGAAAAAATGGCCAAGATAATAAAAAATATCAGATTTCTTTTATCACCTGCATAAATTCAGTAGGCAATAGTCTAATCATTGACTCGAAAAAAGAAATGCCGATCATCAAGCCGCGAAAGGGCTTTGGCGGGATTTGCGGAGACTATATCAAACCAGTAGCGATAGGCAACGTTAGAGGGTTTTTTGAACTTTTAAAAGATTCCGTTTCCATTTTTGGCGTCGGCGGCATAAAGTCCGGCGCCGATGCTTTTGAATTTCTGCTGGCCGGAGCTGACGCGGTGCAAGTGGCAACCGCCTTTGAAAAAGAAGGCACCGCTTGTTTTAAACGGATTGACCGGGAGCTAAACGAAATTCTTCAGAAAAAAGGGTATAATTCAATTGAAGAGGCAAGGGGCAAGTTAAAATATCTGTAGAGCCTCTCCGTTCACACCCAAATGCTTTTTCTCGTCTCTCGGTCTTTACTATAATATATCTATGCTAGATATCAAAAATCTAAATACTCACCTGGCCATTTTCCGAGGCAAGACCATCCGAAAAACCATGTTTCAAAAAGAATGGTGGTTTTCGGTTATTGATGTTATTAAAATTTTAACTGATAGCCCCCAACCTAAGACTTATTGGGCAAAAATGAAAGAGAGAGAAAAAGAAATGTCGCAACCGTTCCCATTTTGGGAACAGTTGAAAATGCCCGCTGAAGACGGTAAAATGCGCGAAACTGATTGCGCCAATACCGAAGGAATGTTTCGCATTATCCAATCCGTCCCCTCGCCCAAGGCCGAGCCGCTTTATTTAATGACTAATAACGCTTGACAATATTATCGTGTCGCGTTAATATAGACTCACCTCATGATTAAAAGCTTCGAATGCAAAGAAACGCAAAAAATATTCTATAGAGAAAGATCCATTAAGCTCCCCTCTTCAATTCAAAGAACGGCGATGCGAAAACTCTGGATGGTGGCCGCTGCTAATTCCCTAAGCGACCTGCGGATACCACCAGCTAACCACTTAGAAAAATTAAGAGGTAAAAGAAAAGGGCAACACAGCATTCGCATCAACGATCAGTGGCGAATTTGCTTTAAATGGCAGAAACAAGATGCTTATGAAGTAGAAATAATAGATTACCATAAATAATTATATGGCTAAAAAAATCAAACCAATTCACCCGGGAGAAGTCTTAATGGAAGAGTTTTTATTTCCCCTCAAAATCAGCCAGTATCGCCTGGCTAAGGATATTGGTGTTGCTCCGCGCCGGATTAATGAAATTGTCCACGGCCTGCGCGCCATTTCCGCGGACACGGCCTTGCGCCTCGGAAAATATTTTAACACTTCCCCGCAATTTTGGCTTAACCTGCAATCCCACTTTGACTTGGAAATAGAAGCGGAAGGACTGGCCGATATATTAAAAAACCAAGTAAAAACTTCTGAGTTCGCAGTTTAACGTCTTCCCGTGCTCGGCCTACGAGCACCTGGGGTTAAAATATCCCGACGAGCCACAGGAGAAATTGTTTTAAGTTTTTACTCCTCCCTTTCCGTAAGGGGAGGTTGGGAGGGATTTAGTTCTTACGAATACACTTCGTATATAAACTAGTTAAGCAAAATCTAGCCTTAACCTAAAATGCTTTTCATTGCCTCTCTAATCATCGGCCTAATTGTTCTACTTGCCGCGACCATTTTTCTCGGCGCGGTGTTTTATCATTTGTTCCAATACCAACTGCCGAACGAAAAACATAAAAAACCCATCGCCGTTATCGCGATCCTGTCCATAATTTTTATTTTCATCGGCTTCTGGATATTTTCGGGAATACCGTGGGAAGTATTGTAAACACATACAGTATTTGTCATTCCCGCCCCGTATCGCAGTACGGGGTAAACTCCAGCGGGAATCCAGGCCCGAATTCCTGAACCTGGATCCCGGGTCACCCGCCTCGCCCGACGAGCGTGCGAGTCGAGGCGGGAGCCCGGGATGACAATGTAAAAAATATGCCCGCTTTTACTCTCGCCCCCAACGAACAAATAATTTTAATGGCCCGGCGGCACTGGTTTTTTGTGGCGATTGCGATGTTAAAGCCCGTCCTGCTGGCACTCCTGCCCTGGCTGATCGCTTTCAGCCTGGCATTTTTTGACTTGTCTATGGCTAACCGGCAAGCCTTCACTGTCTTGTTCTGGTATTATTCCTGGCTTTTTTGGTCCGTTTGCTTTTGTTGGGGAGTTTTGATATGGGTGGACTGGTATTTAGACTTATGGGTTTTAACCAGCCAAAAAATCATTGATATCCAGCAAATGGGATTATTCCGTCGGCTCGTGATGACCTATAGCATAGATAATATCCAGGGCGTGACGGTTAAAACCGGCGGACCCTTGGCCACTTTCTTTAAATATGGCAACGCGGAAATTAAAATTTTGGGGCAGCAAAATCCGGTGATTTTCCGCGAGATCCCCAACGCCGCGCTGGTCCAAGATAAAATCCTGCAAACTCACCAAAATTATCTGAAAAACCTAAAATAATATTTTGCTTGAATAAGAAAAAGACGTTAACCCGGTTAACGTCTTTAAAAATCGTCTCTTTTTATTCATCCAACCTCCTCGTACGCGGTAATTTTTTTACATCCAGTACACAGCCTAAGTTTTGTATGACCAAGCGGCCTATTTTTACCGTACCGCCTGACTACCTCTCTCTTTCCTCCGCACTCTGTGCAACGCAGCGTCTTGATGACCGCTTTTTGCATCCTCATTAAGTGCCTGGCCAATATTATCACCTCCCCCTTCCCATAAAAGAACCCTTCATTGATATATTATTGTAATAATTTTTTATATATGTCAAGGCAAAGATTTTTTCTTGGTTTAACGCTTCTGGCGGCCTCTTTATCCGCGGCTTTTTTTATTGCGCCGAAAATCGCGCTGGGACAGATTGTTATTAATGAAATAATGTATGACCTGGCT
>CAZOGP010000004.1:4751-24238 GCA_964579775.1 uncultured Candidatus Saccharibacteria bacterium
AACGCTGGAATGGGACGGCGCGGCGCTGAAAGAAAGTATAATTGACGGCGGCACGCCGGGGCGGCAAAATAGTGTTTCAAATTCCGCTGGCGCCCCCAGCGCCGCGCCGAGCGACTCCCCTGCTCCCACGAACGTGGCCACGGCCTCGGCGACCCCCGCGCCGGGGTATCAGTACTCCCAGAAAATTTTTATCAACGAATTTATGCCTTGGCCGGAGACAGGAGCTAAAGAATGGGTGGAAATTATTAATTTAGACGACACCGCGATTAATCTCTCCGGCTGGCAAATTGATGATGCCAATGCTTCAACCTCGGCCCAAGCGCTGCCGGCCGACACGGTTATCGCGCCGGGTGAATTTTTAGTTATCTCTTTCAATAAAAATGTTTTAAATAATAACGACGGCGATAAAGTCCGGCTACTGTGGCCGGACGACCAAGCGGTACACGCGGTCTTATACAAGAAAGCCACCCAGAGCCAAGCCGCGGCCAAATTTGATAACGGCTGGCTCTGGACCAACCGGCCAACGCCAGGCCTTGCCAACAAAAAATCTTCCGTTGGGAACAACGAGGAACTCTCTTTGGCGAACGCGTCAGTTAACAATGCCCAAGTCGTGACAACCGAAGAGACAGTAACATCCCCGGCCAGCGCGCCAGCGCGAACCGCAACGCAACCAACCAGAACACCAACACCCGTGGCCGTGGCCGCCGCGACTCCGACAAACACCGCGTCAAGCAATGCCGAGGCGCTGTCTAATAATATAAACCTGACCGCCGCGGCTGGCGAACCACTCGCGAAAAATTTTAATTCAAACCCGTTTTTAGCGCTTGGCGGTGTAGTTTTGCTAGCCGCGCTGGCCGCCGGCGGACTGATTTATTTCCGCCGATTATCTAAGCCTGTTGACGATTCCAGTTTTGACGATTAACATAAAGGCGAAAAGTCGCCCCTCTTTTGTAAAGAGGGGCTGGGGGAGATTTAAAATCCTTTTTATGGGCCTAAGCGAGTCCGCTTAAATCCTCCTCTTCTGAGTCTGAAGACTCATCAGAGTCTGAACGACCTAACCCTCCTTTACGAAAGGAGGGAATTGATTCGTATATTCGTACTTTTTCGTAATTAGTAGTCAATTATTATGTCCGGACATAATAAATGGTCCCAGATCAAACACCGTAAAGCGCTCACGGACGCCAAAAAGGGCAAGGTTTTCAGTAAAATGGCGCGACTAATTACTATTGCCAGCCACGCCAAAGGCAAAGACCCGCAAGTTAATCCCACCCTGCGCACGCTCATGGATAAAGCGCGCTCTTTAAATATGCCCATAGATAACATTGAGCGGGCTATCGCCAAAGGCGCGGGAGAACTGGCCGGCGCGCAAATTGAAGAATTTTTGCTGGAAGCCTACGGTCCCGGCGGCTCGGCCCTGCTCATTGAAGGTGCCACCGACAACCGCAACCGCTCAATTTCCGAGCTCAAGTTTTTGCTGGGAGAGCATGGCGGTAAAATCGCCAACCCCGGAGCTGTCGCTTATCTTTTTGAAAGACAGGGCCTAATCACCGTAAAAATTTCTCCTGCCCAAAAAGACGAGCTGGAACTGCTGGCGATCGACGCAGGCGCGCAGGACATCAAACAGGCGGACGAGGAAACCGTGGAAATCTATACCAAACCCGATGAACTGGATAAAATAAAAAAGTCGCTGGAAGAAAAAAATATTAAGACCGAAGATATCTCGCTCGTCTGGCTTGCCAAGAACGAAACACAAATTGCCGAAGCTAAAGACAAAGAACGCCTGGAAAAACTTTTTGAGGCGCTGGATGAACACGACGACGTTAATGAGGTCTTCACCAATATCAGCGACTAAAGTTTATGTTAATTCTCGGCATTGACCCGGGCACCGCGCGGATCGGCGCGGGACTCATTGAATACAAAGATAAGAAAGCCAGCGTTGTTTGCTATGACTGCTTAGAAACCAGCGCTAAAAACAGCACCGCCGAGCGCTTGCGCGACCTGCACAAGCAATTAACTAAATTCATTAAAAAACACCAACCCGCCGTTGTCGCGGTGGAAGACTTATTTTTCTTTAAAAACGTCAAGACCGTCATAAAGGTGAGCCAGGCCCGAGGCGTCATCCTGCTGGCTGCCGCCCAGGCAAAACTTCCGGTCTATGAATATACGCCTTTGCAAATCAAACAAGCCCTCACCGGCTACGGCCGCGCCGAAAAAAAACAAATACAACAAATGGTTAAAGTTATCCTGAACCTAAAAGAGATACCCAAGCCCGATGACGCGGCCGACGCCCTGGCGATAGCCATCTGTTGCGCCCATTCGTTAAGATAATACCAATAAATATTCCCTGTCATTCCCGCGAAAGCGGAAATGACAGGTTCTGTGCCACATTGAACCTGTTTAGGGCCTGGATCCCGGCTCAAGGCCGGGATGACAATCAGAAAACGTTATCCCCAACCCCGACCTATTGACACAGATTTCAGATTAAAATAAAATAACGGCACGGAAAAATTCCTCCCCTGAAACCCCCACACCTAATCAGGAATTATTTTACAAAAAATATTTTCCGACTAAAAAATAACCTCCATTTTATTTCAAGTCCCCAGCCTAGTCGCTTATTAATTCCGCCGACGGAATTCATTTTCCTGATTAGGTGTGGGGGAAAGGTCGAATTTATTGTTTTAAATAATTTTTAACTATTTTCAAAAATGACGACTTTCTCTTTTTACCCGGGAGACGAGGACCAGGACCCGAAAAAGACCGACCCGACGGACGACCCATTGGTCGATGATCCAGCGGAAGAGGAAACCGAAGAAAAGGAATCGACCCCGGACGCGGACGAAGACGACCTGCTTGACGGGGATGACGGCATTGTGGAAGGCGAGGAAATTGAATAGCTTTTAAAAAAGAAAAACCGCCCCAAGTTAAACTTAGGGCGGTTTTTCTTTCTACCCTTAACGGCTTGAAAAATAAAGATTTTTTTGGCATAATTATATTATTGATTTATAAGCAATGAACGTTTTTTACCGTCTGCGTAAAAGAAAAGCCCGGAATTGGTGGCCACGGCTTTTTAAGCTGGCCGCGTGGCTTTTTGTTGGCGCCGTGCTTTTTGTTTTGGCCGCCTTTCTTTACTACACCAAAGACCTGCCTAGCCCCAACGAAATAAATGAACGGCAAGTCACCCAGTCCACTAAGATCTACGACCGCGCGGGCCAGGTCCTGCTTTATGACATTCACGGCGAAGAAAAACGGACGATCGTGACCATTGACCAGATCTCTACGTACCTCAAAGAAGCCACCGTCGCAACCGAAGACGCTAATTTCTACCACCACTTCGGCTTGGACTTCAAAGGCATCGCGCGGGCGGCGTTGGGCATCCTGACCGGCAACCAGAGCGCCGGCGGCGGCTCAACCATTACCCAGCAATTCGTAAAAAATTCCCTCTTAAGCAACGAGCGTACCTGGGCGCGCAAGATCAAAGAAGCGGTCTTGTCGCTAGAGATGGAGCGGCGCTACAGCAAGGATGAGATCCTGGCCCTCTATCTTAATCAAGTGCCCTATGGTTCCAACGCCTACGGCGTTGAAGCGGCGACCCAGACATTTTTTAACAAGTCGGCCAAGGATCTAACTCTGGCCGAAAGCGCGGCTTTGGCTGCCCTACCCCAATCGCCCTCTCGGCTTTCGCCCTACGGCTCTCACCCAGAAGAACTCAAAGCCCGCCAAGAATACATTTTGGACCGCATGGTCAAAACCGGCTACCTCACCCAAGAAGAAGCTGATGCCGCCAAAAAAGAACCGCTGAATTTTTCTTCCGCGCCCCATAGCATTAAAGCGCCGCATTTTGTCATGTATGTTAAAGAATACCTGGAAGCTAAATACGGCCAGGACGCGCTGGAAACGCAAGGACTGAAAGTCTACACCACCCTGGACTGGGAGATGCAGCAAGCAGCCGAGGAAATAATCAGCGCGGGCGCCAAAAACAACGCCAAAAAATACGGCGCTAAAAATGCCGCCTTGGCCGCCCTTGACCCTAAGACCGGACAGATATTAGCCATGGTCGGCTCGGCTGATTATTTTGACACGGCCAACGACGGCAACGTCAACGTGACGATCCGCGACCGCCAGCCCGGCTCTTCTTTTAAGCCCTTCGCCTACGCCACGGCCTTTGCCAAGGGTTACACGCCCGCTACCGTGCTCTTCGATGTTAAAACCGAATTCAACCCCAATTGCTCGGCCGACGCCACCCAGGAGAAAGACCAGTACGGCCTGGACTGCTATCACCCGGGAGACTACGACGACAAGCTCCGCGGCCCCGTAACCGCGCGCGAGGCGCTGGCGCAATCTTTAAATATTCCGTCCGTACAAATGCTGTATCTGGCCGGCATCACCGAGACGATCAAGACCGCCAAGAGCCTGGGCATCACCTCGCTTAACGCCGACTATTACGGCTTATCGCTGGTGCTGGGCGGTGGCGAAGTGAAACTGCTGGACGAAGTGGCGGCTTATGGTGTCTTTGCCAATGAAGGGGTAAAAAACGCCAAAACGCCGATCTTAAAAATAGAAGACCAAAGCGGCAATATCCTGGAAGAATATAAATCCGATCCTAAAAAAGTTATGGAACCGCAGACCACGCGCCTGGTTTCTGATATTTTATCCGACAACAACGCCCGCGCTCCGGTTTTTGGCGCCAACTCCGCCCTATATTTTCCCGAGCGGCCCGTCGCCGCTAAAACCGGCACGACCCAGATGTACCGCGACGCCTGGACACTGGGCTACACGCCCTCGCTGGTCGCCGGAGTCTGGGTCGGCAACAATAATAACGACCCGATGTCCAAGGCCGGCGCGGGGCTGGCTGCAGCCGGGCCTTTGTGGCACGATTTTATTAAAAAAGCCTACGTACTGAAAAATAAATGCGAAGGCCCCAACGCTTTCTGCTTGCCCGGTAAGGTGGAATTTTTCACCCAACCAGAACCATCTCAAACCAATAAAGCCACGCTGAATGGTTCATACCTGTCCGAACAAACCGTTAAAGTAGATAAAATATCCGGCGCCCTAGCCACTGACCAGACGCCGCCGGACCTGATCGTGGAAAAAACCACCCAATCAACCCATAATATCTTATACTACGTGAAAAAAGACGACCCGCAGGGAGATTGGCCGCAAAACCCCCAAGACGATGAACAGTATAAAAACTGGGAAGCCGCCGCGCAAGAGTGGCTCGCAGCGCGCGGCTTGACGATCGCTGACCAAAACACACCCAACCAAACCGACCAGCTCCACACGCCAGCCAACATTCCTAAAATCCAAATCCTCTCCCCTGGCGTTAACCAAACCGTTATCGGTTCTTCTCTTCTCATCCAAACCAACATCATTGCGCCGCTGGGCGTCAAACAAGTCGACTTTTTCTTGAACGATATTTTCCTGGGTTCGACCATGTCATCACCCTACCAATTGACCGCCACGCTACCCGCGAGCGTTCAGAACGGACAAGCCACGCTCACGGTCCGCGCCTATGACGTCGCGCTTAACCGGCAAGAAGAAAAAGTTATAATTTATATCAACCGCTAAAATAAAATTTACCGGATAACAACCCGAAAAACTCATAGTCCCATACACTGGACTATAGGACTATAAATTATTTTCTTTTATCTGGTCTCCGCCTTTCACCAAAAAAACCGCCCGGAGCGTAGTCGAGGGGGCGGTTTTTTAACTGACGAAACTTATTTTTTCTACTCTTACCCAGCTATTCCTTCGCCTAACCTCTTCCAGAATCCTTAACTCCCTTAATTTAAGTTCACTCGCCCAAACAGAATTCAGGCAATCAACCATCAAAACTTCATTTTTCAAATTGATCACTTTCGATTTATTCTTGAATTTATCGCCGGCTATCTTTTGTAAAATATCATCCCAGTCATTCTTAAGCTCGGCGAAGCGCCAAATCCGTTCTAGCCCCAGACTTTTTATTTTATTTGGGATAACCCAGGCAATTGAAGTCCAGCTCATTTTAATTAGCCTTGATCGGCATTACGAGATATATGTAAGACTCATCTCCGATCGGCCTGAAAACAGCGGGGTTGGAGTCCGAATTCATCCCTAAAAACACCTGCTTAGTTCCAATATTAGCCAATCCTTCCAGCAAATAACGGTAGTTAAAGCTAATCTCGACTTTTTTACCTTTGGTCTCCGCCTTGATCTGTGATTTATTCTCTCCCAGATCCGGGTCTTGTGACAAAACTTCAACCAGCCCTTCACCCAAAGAAACTTTTATATTATTAGTTTTACTGCTAAAAACCGAGGCGGCGCGAATAATGTTTAATAGTTCTGCTTTGTCAATTGTCGCCTGCGTAGAAAAATTTTTAGGAACGATTTGTTGATAGTCCGGATACTGCCCTTCAATTAACCGGGAAATAACCTGCGCGTCCCCGCCGTCAAATAAAATCTGCCCTGCCCCCAGATAAATTTTCATTTCCCCTTCTCTTTCGCCCAATATCCTAATTATCTCTTGGGCTGTTTTTTGCGGCACGATCAAAGACCTAATCTCGTCTGATTTTTTATTAGTCTCAAATATTATTTTTTCGGCCAAGCGAAAGCTGTCGGTCGCGGCTAGTTTCAGTTCTTTTTTCTCAAATTTAAACAGCACGCCGGTTATTTCCGGTCGGGACTCGGAAAGAGAAGCCAACCCCACCACCTTCAATAAGGCGTCTTTTAAAACGCTGTTTTTAATTTCAATTAGCGCTTCGCCGTCTATTTTGGGAATAATCGGAAAATCGTCCGCCGATAAACCGTTTAGCGTCGCCCGGTAATTATCGCATTTTATGACCAAATTATTACCCCTAACCTCCAGTTCTATTTTTTTATTCGGCAAATTATTAATAAAACCGGTTAGCACCTTGGCGGGACAGGTTATTGCTCCATTTTTTTCAATTTTCCCAGAAGTCCAAGTGTTGATGCCAATTTCCAGGTTGGTCGAAGAAATCTTTAAGCGACCCTCTTTGGTGGCCAGTAAAACATTATTCAAGATTGGCAACGTCAAGTTCCGGCCAATAATATTTTGGGTTAGATTTAAACTATTTTTTAAGTTTTCCTGAAGGCAGGTGATTTTCATAATTAAATATTTAATTAAAATAAATAATTATTATAAGGGTTAATTATTATGTGGAAAAGCTTGTTTTTCGGGGATAGTTATGGAAAAAAATGAATATTTTACTGTTGATAAAGGCGGGACGGGACGGGGTTAGTTTTAGGGTTAGTTTTTTTTAAAAAGATATTAAGTTTTTACCGGAATCTTTTCCACTAAGATATGAACATTATTATAAACAGCCTTATCAACAATTTGTTGGTTATTTACTGTAGATCCTTTCTTTAATTAAATTGATCTCTTGTTGGAGGGTTTCGTTTTTTTCAACCTCTTTGGTTAATTTGTCGCAAGCGTACATAACGGTGGTGTGGTCCCGACCCCCTAATTTTTCACCAATAAAAGGAAAGGATTTTTTTAATTCTTCGCGCATCAAATACATCGCCACCTGACGAGGATAGACGACTTCCTTTCGGCGGCAGCGGTTTATCAGTTCGCTGGTGTTTATATCATAAAATTCAGCCACGGCCTGGATGATGTTTTTGTGGTTAGTTAGTTTTTTCGGGGAATTAATGATGTCATTCAGCGCCTTGGCCACCATGGTCAGGTCGGGATTGGCAGAGAGAGAGCCATTTGAGGCAATAATACGGTTTAGCGCCCCCTCAAGCTCTCGGATATTTTTTTTAACATTAACCGCGACGTAGTTTAAGATTTCGTCGGAGACGGTAAGCTTTTTTTCGGTGAGCTTGCTCTTTAAAATCGCCAAACGGGTTTCCATGTCTGGTTGGGAAATATCAGCGATCATTCCTCCCTCGAAGCGCGACCGCAATCTTTCTTCCAGGGTGGCGATAGCCTTGGGGGGCCGGTCGGAACTTAACACGATCTGCTTATTTTTTTGGTACAGGAAGTTAAAGGTATGGAAAAATTCTTCCTGGGTTTTTTCCTTTCCGGACAAAAACTGAACATCATCAATGATCAGAACGTCGACTTGCCGGTAACTTTCTTTAAATTCTTCAATTTTGCCGTCGTGTAGGGAGCTGACGAGCTCGGAGGTGAATTTTTCCGAGCTGACGTATTTTACTTTCTTCTTCTTTTTATATTTTTCAACAATTTCGTTGCCCATGGCTTGCAGCAGGTGTGTCTTTCCCAGCCCCACGCCGCCGTAGATAAAAAGGGGGTTATAGGCTTCGCCGGGGCTATTGACCACTGCTTTGGCGGCCGCTTGCGCCAGCTCATTAAACGAGCCGACGATAAAATTACTAAAGGTATATTTTGGATTAAGGTTGGTTTCTTTATCAACCTCGAATTCTTTAAAGGATTGAGTTTGATAGGCCAAGCTTTCTTTTTTGGCGGCACCCTTAATCTGTCCCTCGGTCATAACCAATGAAGCGGAGGGGCTGGCGCTGATGATGAACCGTAGTTCTTTAATATCGCCGGAAATATTCCGAAGAGATCTTAAAATAAGCTTGTTATATTTATTCTCCAACCACTCCTTACTGAAGCCATTGGGTACGCCAATAATCGCTATTCCGTCTTTGTTTTTTAGAATAAAGGTGTCGCGGAACCAGGTAATGAAATTAGCCCGCGAAATATTCAATTCCACTTCTCCGAGGGCTGTTTGCCAGAGTTGTTCGTTGGTCATATTATTGATAGCCCCTTGCGCCGGCCCAGGCTGGGCTGGTGTAGGGGCGAAAACAGGGTTGGTCCTTCCTAGTAGTAGCATAGCACATCGTCAAGTTTAAAAAAATATAAAGAAAATAGCAATAAAAAGAGAAATTTGTTGATAAGTTGTGGATGGAAGGTGGACTGCCTTAAAAAGGTAAAAACTTAGATTGACTTTTGGATCTTTAGATAGTATACTTATTCTAAGTTAATTATTAAAATACTTCAATGAGCGTCACTTATCAGCCGAAAAAAAGAAAAAGGAAGAAAACCCACGGGTTTTTGGTCCGACAAAGGACCTCCTATGGCCGTCGGGTCCTGGCGAAAAGAAGGAGAAAGCAGAGGAGAAAATTATCGGTTTAAGTTTTATGCTTCCAAAGACCAATCGGTTAAACAAACAAAAAGATTTTGACGACGTTTTTAAGCGCGGCAAAATTAAGCAAGACGGCTTTTTGGCGGTGAGAGTAAAATTAAACCAGCAAAAATTTTCTCGGTTTGGTTTTATTGTGAGCTCCCGCGCGGCTAAAAGCGCGGTTACGCGGAATCGCTTGAGGCGGCAACTAAGTGAAATTATCAGGCTGAAGCTGCCAGAAATTAAGAGCGGTTTCAATGTTGTCTTAACGGTTAAGTCCAGTTTAGCGGGAGCGGAGCATCGGGAAATGGAAAAAATTTTACTAGGCTTATTGGCCAAGCTTGAATTATATGGTTAAGAAAGCGATTATATTTTTAATAAATATTTATCAGTCAATATTATCGCCGGACCAGGGCGTTTTTAGAAACAGCGGGGCGACCTGCCGTTTTTTTCCCACCTGCTCGGAATACACCAAGCAGGCGGTAGAAAAATACGGGGCAACGATCGGCCTGATCAAGGGGTTGGCCAGGGTGGGCCGCTGTCACCCGTTTCATCAAGGCGGCTGCGATCCCCTGCTTTAACCGCGGATAGAGCGGATTTCGGGCGGAGGGGCGCGGATAATTAATAATTTATTACACCGAAGAATTAAAATATGGGAATCATTGGCGCTTTATTTAACGAGATTCTTTATCGGCCGTTGTTCAACGGACTTATTTTTTTATATAATGCGGTTCCGCCGCATGATTTTGGCGTGGCAATAATTTTATTGACCGTCATTATCCGGCTGATCTTGTACCCCCTGAACCAGAAGGCGATCGTTTCTCAAAAAAGGCTCAGCCAGCTTCAGCCACAGGTTAAAGAGATCCAATCTCAAAACTCGACCAACAAGATCAAGCAGTCCCAGCTTTTGATGGAGCTTTATAAAAAGAACAATGTTAATCCAGCCTCCGGGTGTTTGCCGCTCTTACTTCAGTTGCCGATCTTGATTGCCTTGTACCAGGTTTTTTGGAACGGATTAAATCCGGATAGCTTAAGCGCTTTATATTCTTTTGTGAGCCGGCCGGAGGTGATAAATCCAATGTTCTTAGGGTTGATGAGCCTGGCGAAGGCCAGCCCGGTCCTGGCGATCTTAGCCGGGGCGTTCACTTTTTGGCAGTCAAAAATGATGGTGCCGCAGCCAGCCGCCGCTGGCCAAGGCAGTGATTTTGGCGCCGCGATGAACAAGCAGATGCTTTATTTCATGCCGCTGTTTACTGTTTTTATCGCTTGGAGCTTGCCGGCGGGGCTGGCGCTTTATTGGGTGATAACGACGCTAGCGGGCATTTTGCAGCAATATTACGTGATTAAAAAAAATGGAACAGGAAAAATTATCAAAAATTAAAGAAATAATAGAAGAGATCATAAAAACCACGGGCGTTGATGGGCGCGTGGCCGAAATTAACGATTCAGAAAGCGGAGTTTTGGCGCGACTGGAGAGCCATGAGGCGGGGTATCTCATTGGGCGCAACGGGGAGACGTTAAGGGCTTTGCAGCAAATTATCAGGGCGATAGTCAACAAAAAGATCATTGACGCGCCGCGCTTAACGATTGACGTTAACGGTTATCAACAGGAGCGGCTGGAAGCGTTAAAAAGCGCTGCGTTGAGCTTGGCGCAAGAAGCGGCGCAGCAGAGGGTTTTCCGTTATTTGCCGCCGATGAACGCGTATGAACGGCGGGTGGTGCACACCGCGCTGGCCGACGTGCCGGGCGTTAAGACCGAGTCGGAGGGCGAGGGGGAGAACAGAAGGATTGTGATAAGGCCGACCACGGATAACGCAGATTTTGGGCGGATCTAGCGGATAAAATTTAAAGTATCCGCACTAATCCGCGATGAATCGGCGTAATCGGTGGTCTTAGCAGAATGTTGGCAAAAAAGATTGCCGTCAATACGATAATCTCAGTCGCGTCGCGTGTCGCGGGTACTTTGTTGGCGCTGGCGACCATCGGCTTAATTACCCGGTATCTGACAAAAAATGAGTGGGGCGAGTATTCGATTATGCTTACCTTTGGCGGTATTTTCGCGGTCTTGGCCGACCTCGGGCTTTATCAGCTGATGGTTCGCGAAATTTCAAAACCCCAGGCCGATGAGCATAAAATTGCCAGCAATATTTTTTCTCTTAGGCTGTTCAGCAGCCTTTTTATTTTTGCCGCCGCGCCCTTGGTCGGTCTTCTTTTCCCTTATTCGGAGCAGGCTAAACTTGGGATCTTAGTGGGCATGGCTGGTTTTTGGTTCTTAGCCGACAGCCAGGTATTGATGGGTTTATTCCAGAAATATCTCCAGATGGGGCGAGTGGCAATGGCGGAGCTAGCCGGTCGAATTGTCCAGTTGGGGTTGGTTTGGCTATTTATTAAACTGGAGTACGGTTTTTTACCCATCGTGGCCACCTTGACCGTCAGCGGCGCGGTCAATTTCATCCTGGTCTTTTGGTGGGCCCGTAAATATTGCCGCTTGTCTTTAGCTTTTGACTGGTCTTTTTGGAAAAAGATCGTTGAGCAAAGTTATCCTTTGGCGATCGCCAGCGTTTTGATAATGATTTATTTTTCTTCAGATTCTCTATTTTTGTCCGCGCTTAAGCCCGCCGCGGATGTTGGCGTCTACCGCCTGCCTTATAAAATTTTAGAAAGCTTAATTTTTTTCCCGGCCATGTTCGTGGGTTTGATTATGCCGCTCCTGGCGCGGGCGGCCCAAGCCGATAAGGAAAAGTTCAAAAATATTTTTCAGCGGGGCAGCGATATTTTAATGGTTATCATTGTTCCTTTAGTTTTCGGGACCTGGATTCTTTCTCCCGCCATCATTGATCTTTTGGGCGGCGGCCAATACAACGAGTCCGTGGCGGTTTTTAATATTTTGATTATAGCGGTGGGCATAATCTTTTTAGGTACGCTTTTTTCATATGTTTTAATTGCCCTGGAAAAACAGCGGTCTCTGCTTTGGATCTCGGCCACGGGGGCGATTTTTAATGTCGCCGCCAACCTTATTTTTATTCCCCGTTATTCTTATTACGCGGCCGCCAGCACCACGGTATTAACTGAGGCGTTGGTGTTGGTGTTAATGGCGGTTATGGTTTATCGTTTTTTCCGCTGGCTGCCGTCGTTTAAGATAATTTTTAAGACCCTGCTGGCGGCCGCGGGGATGATGGCGGTTTTGGGGTTCTTGTCCGGCTGGAATTTGGCGTTATTGTTGACCGTCGCGACGATTGTTTATTTTGGACTTTTATATTTGCTGCGCGCATTTTCCCGGGCCGAGATATCAAGCTTAATAGGGGGCGGAGAAGGTTAGGCTTGCTTTAGGTATAAGATTTAAAATTTATGAAGCGTCAGCCCTGGCTAACTTTACTTTTGTTGCTTTTAGTCGCCTATCTCCCCTTTCAGGTTGCCCTGAATTTATCGCCTGATATCGACCTGATGTCCGGCCGGGTTTTGGTTTTGGGGCTGTTTTTTCTTTGGCTGATAAAAGAAACAGATCAACATAAATTTTGGTGTCATCCCGGGCTTGCCGCGGGATCCAGGTCCCAAAACAAGTCCGGGGCGACAAAATTCTGGATTCCCGCTGGAGTTTACCCCGTACTGCGATACGGGGCGGGAAGGACAGAGGGGTGGGCGCTGGTCTTATTTTTTGTTTTATCCGCAGTTTCAATTTTAGGCGCCGTCAATCAAGCCTGGGGTTGGCGTAAACTTTTGTTTTTTGCTTCGATCTTTCCCCTTTTTTGGCTGACCGCGGCGTTGGTAAGAAATAAAGAACACACGAGGAAGATAATTTATATAATAATTGGCAGCGCGGCCGTTTCCGCCATTGTCGCCTTGGCGCAATTTTTAGCGCAATTTATTTTTGGGCTGGCCGCGGTTATGAGTTTTTGGTCGGTGCATATTTTACCGCTGTTTTCCGGCGCGGGTTTTGGTTCGCTGGTCGCGTCAAATCCCAGCTGGCTCGTAAATATTGGCGGGCAAACTGTGATGCGGGCCGTTGGGCTGTTTCCCGATCCGCATATGCTGGCTTTTTATTTGGGCCTCACTTCCCCGTTCGCACTGGCGCTGGCATTTTTTGGCCAGCGGCACCGCGGTATTTTTTTTACTGTTTACTGCTTGCTGTTAACCGTTTTATTCCTAACCTTTTCTCGAGGCGGCTATTTGGGGCTGTTATTTAGCCTGGCGGTTTTTATTTTTTTTGCCTGGCAGCGTTTTGGCAACAAGGCCAAAAAGTTTCTTGGCGCGACATCTTTATTGCTGGTAGTGATTTTGCTCTTGGTTGGCTGGCCGGTGGCAACGCGCCTAATATCAAGTTTTGATTTTAGGGAAGGTTCAAATATGGGGCGCTTGGTTGTTTGGCAAGATTCCTGGGAGATCATCAAAAAAAGTCCGATTATCGGGGTCGGACTGGGTAACTATTCTTTGGCCGTCAACTTCAATCAGGACTACCGCAACGCCGTCACTAGCCATAATTTATATTTGGACCTTTTGGCCGAGACGGGTCTTTTAGGACTGGCGGCGTGGCTGACGGTTCTGGGGCTGGGGGGTCTAGCCGCGTGGCGAAAGATAGGGTCGGAACCGGTTGTAGCGTTTAGTACACTGTCCGCCCTGGCTTATTTTGGCGCGCATTCATTTTTTGAGACCGCGATTTTTAATCCGACCGGGCTGGCGTTTTTAATGATAATTTTAGCTCTGTCTGTGGCGGAGACCAAAGAAGATGTTCTATAGTCTGCAAACAAACTGGCAATTCGTAATTTTGTTTATCGGCCTTTTGGCCGCGGCTATTATCAACTGGAGAAAACCAGGTTGCGGCGCCTGGCTGATATTTTTTTTGTCGCCGCTTTATCTGTTAAAAATCGGCAATTGGCCCTTAACTGTCCTGGAGGCGCTGATGTGGTTGTTTATAGGAGTCTGGCTGGTAAGAAAAGTAAAAAATAGTTGTCATCCCGGGCTTGACCCGGGATCCAGGCCCTGGATTCCCGCCCTTCTTGCATCAGGATCTATGACTTGCGCGGGAATGACAAGAGGGGTTATTACCAAAGTAATCAAGAACGATATTTTTCTACCACCTTTACTGATTTTAGCTGGCGTTTTTATCTCCGCCGTCTTTTCGCCCGACCCGAAAACTGGCTTGGGTATTTTAAAATCCTGGTTCTTGGCCCCGATGATTTTTGCTTTTATTCTAAGAGATATTTTTGAGGGCGGTGGTTTAAAAGAAATGTTTTCGGCGCTATTTGTTTCTTCGGCCGCGGTGGCGGCAATAAGTTTTGTTTATTTGGCGTCCGGACATTTGACTTTTGACGGCCGTTTAACGGCTTTTTATCTGTCTCCCAATCACCTGGCTATGTATCTGGCGCCGGGGTTGCTGGTCGGCTTGGCTTTATGGTCGGACGCGAAAAAAACACACCAAAGAATCTTATTGTTTATTGGTTATTGTTTATTGGCTACTGTTTTATACGCCACTTATTCTTTTGGCGCCTGGCTTGGTCTGGCCGCGGCCGCGGTTTTAATTTTATTTTATCTTTGGCGTTTAAAATTAATGAGCCGTCGTCAATTGTTAATGGTTATTTGTTTATCGGTAATTTTATTTATATTTGTGCTTGGCCAGCAGTTGTTCGACGTAAATAACGATAAGCTATCTAATCTATTCTCCTCTCCCCGCTCCTCCTGGCAATCGCGCCTGATGGTCTGGCAGGCGGCTACCCAGATCTTAAAAGACCACGGGTTTCTAGGGATCGGGCCGGGGCTGTTCCAGAACTATTATTTGGAGTACCAGCAATATTTTTCTGTGCCGTATTTGGAGTGGGCCGTGCCCCAGCCCCATAATTTATTTTTGGCCTGGTGGCTGCAAGCGGGCCTGGCAGGGTTGGTTGGTTTCTTTTGGCTACTGATAGTTTTTTTCCGACGGGGATTCAAGACACTAAAAAAACCCTCCTTCGTCCCACTAGGCGGGACTTCGGAGGGCAAGCAAAATCACCTCTGGATCATTATTTTAATGGCCGTAATGACGTATTTTTTGGTCCACGGTCTAGTCGATACTACTTTCTGGAAAAATGACCTGGCGCTGATCTGGTGGGTTATTGTATTTTTAGGCTCCAGAGCAGGCCGTCGCGTTTATTGACGAAAAATAAGTAATCTTCTTTGGGCGAAAGAAATAATTCCTGGGCGTCAAAGCCGACCTGATCGGAAGAACCCAGGATTTTTGTTTTGGCGTTGGTTTCCAGGTTTATTTTGTAGAAATCATCCGCCAGGATGACCAGGCCCTTATAATAGTCATCCGGCCAGACGGCATTAGCCGATAGCTCTTGCGGCAGGGCGCAGAAGATCGTCCGGTCGTCGCTTGCCCAGACGCATTTATCCGCCAGGCCGCTAAGCTTTAAGTCTTTGGCATTGGCGCCGATGCCGTCCGTTAATGACAGGCCTGGGTTTTGGCCGCGGTCGTTAGTCGAGGAGAAAAGTATTTTATCGGCCCGAGGGGACCATTTAACACTTAAACCAAAGAGGTCGCTGAGCGCCCGGGAAAAGTCGCCGGTGGTTGAATTCAGAGCGTAAAGCAGGCCTTGCGCCAGGCCGCTGGGGGGCTGGCGCAGAGAGATTTTTTCTTTAATGGGCCACTCCACGATCAAATTATCCAGGCGGGTCTTAAAAATATTTGCCCAACCGGAACCATCGGGGTTGGCCACACTGATATTGTGCTGGCCGGTGGCAGAGTCAATAAAATGATAGGCGATCTTTTTGCTGTCGGGCGACCAGGCCACCGAACCCATTTTTTCATTGAGGAGCGAAGACTGATTGTTGGTGTAGTCGTAAAAATATTTTTTAAGTTGATTGTTATCAGAAAAAAATCCAATGACCTTGGTTTTATCCGGCGACCAGAGCGCTTTGATCAAGCCGTTCAATGTCGTGGACGAGATTTTTTTAAGGCTGGCGCCCAGGAAATCAGATTCCCAGACATTGCCGTTGGCGCGGGTGAAATACTTAACGGTTTTGCCGTCTTCTCCAATGGTTGGCGCCAGGACCGGCTCTTTGCTGATAGCTTTAATTTTTGAGGCCGTTTGGCCTGGGCTGATGCTTTGGTTGGCGCCGCTTCCCGGCAAGAACGATGAACCGCCAGTAGTTTGTCCCGCGCCGGGTGAGGCGGAGGGCAGGCTGCCGCCCTGCTCCGTTTCTCCGCCCGGAGCGGTTGATTTAAAAAAGAAATTATAAACTAACAGCGAGCCCAGCGATAGGACCAATAAGATTGAGGCGATGATGAGGATTTTTTTAGTGTTCATAGGTTTTGTTAATCATTTTTATTTATAATAATAGCATATTTTTATTGGCAGGACGTACTGTCTGGGACGGACCTGGCAATACAGTTGGCCACCCCAAAAAAAAGCGGGCAAGCGTCTTTTGTTTTGTAGCAATTATTTTTATCACACCAGCAAGTTTTAATTTTTTCCGTAGCAGGCGGCGGCCCCTGGCAATAGCAGCTATTGTTTTCAGCGGTAAATACGATGGGATTTGGCGCACACTTAGCGGTGCAGGCCTCTATGGTGGTTTGTTTAGTCAAGTAGGTTTGAGGCGTGACTGACGGTGATGCCGGCGCGGCGACATTGCCGAGCGGAGAAATTGATGGCGATAAATTCGTCAAACTCGGGTCAATGGTGGCCAAGATCAGCCAGGAACAGAGCAGCAAGGCGATGCCCATCAGCGCGCCAACGATCCAGTCTTTAGCCTTTTGCGTAGTCCCAACGGACGGGGCCAGCATGTAATTTATCCCGCCCCAAACAATCGCGCCCACCGCCAGGAACCCGGCCAGGGATAAACCGAAAATGAATAGATACCGGACATAGACGCCGGGGTCGGAGACGATTGGGGAGGTCATGCCGGGTAGACTAATTTCAACTTTGTAGGCGGCGTGTCCAATAGTCGCGTAGAAAAGTAAAGATAAAGCCTCGAAGATAGTTAGAAAAATTTTTTTATGATTTGAAAATAAATTCATTTTGGTTTTGGCCTCGTAGTTGAGCGATTACCTGGATTCCCGCCGGAGTTTACCCCGTACTTGATACGGGGCGGGAATGACAGAAGGCCTTACTTTAGACGCAATTGGCTTTAACACTGTAATGGATGTGGTCGGTGTGGCTGGCGCAGCTTTTGCTTTTTGAAGCGTTTTGTCCCCCGCCGGCGCGGCAGTATTGGGGAAATCCGGCGTAGAATAGCTGGTCAACGCATTTGTCTTGACTTAACGTTTGCATAACTTGCTGTTTTTGAGAGTCGTTTAAATTAGAAACCCGGATATCGGCCGCTCTCCCCGTGCAGTGGGTGGATGAGCCGCAAGCGGCGCCCGGCACGCAGGTGTCAGTCGCAGAACAACCGTGGCTGCCTGTTGTTTCAGTTATTGTAACTTCAACCGGAAGCGAACCAAGATCTTTTACCAGGGTGTTGTTTACTTGTCCGGTTTGAATGTCTTGGCAAATCTTGGCGGTTTTGCATTTTATTTCTTGCGCGCCGGTTATGGGCGGGGTGACAGCTCCCTCTGTTAGGCCGGAATCCGGGGGGCTTGGAGGTTCGGGGACGGTTACGATTTCTAATTGGGTGGGCGATAAATTCGTCAAACTCGGGTCAATGGTGGCCAAGATCAGCCAGGAACAGAGCAGCAAGGCGATGCCCATCAGCGCGCCAACGATCCAGTCTTTAGCCTTTTGCGTAGTCCCAACGGACGGGGCCAGCATGTAATTTATCCCGCCCCAAACAATCGCGCCCACCGCCAGGAACCCGGCCAGGGATAAACCGAAAATGAATAGATACCGGACATAGACGCCGGGGTCGGAGACGATTGGGGAGGTCATGCCGGGTAGTTTTATCTCTAGCGTATAGGCCAGGGCACTTGGAGCGATAAAAAAAATAACAGATAATAGGCTTAAGAAAATAAATTTTAATTTTAGAAGAGTCTTTAGCAAGAAGGTTTTACTTAATTTCAACGCTTAAATTAGCCGTAGATTGCTGCAGTTGGTCGGCTTTATTTTGAATAAAGAGCGACAGGTCTTTAAAAATAGACGCCGATAAATTGCCGGCGGGAATTTTTATTGTCAGCTGGTTGGGATTTTTTTCATCAAGCGTGTCTAAAATTTGTCTGTCTATCGCCCAGCTGAAAGCTAAGTCGGCGATATTTTGAGTGTTGAAAAACAGAGGCTCGGCCAGCAGGGTCAGGTTCTGGCCGGTGGCGGCGATTAGCGAGTCTTGCGCGGCATAGTTGCTGTTGGTAGTTTTAAATAAGATCTGGGGGCTGGCGATCTTTATGGTTAAAAATCCCCGCCAGATAATCTTTTCTTGGCTGTCTAATATTTGAGATTCTATTTCATGGTCGTCCCCGCCCCACTTGGTGGTTCGGAACTGAAACGACGACCTGCCTATGCCTTGCGCCGAATACATAATTTCGTTATCCAGGAGCCAGCGATAATAGAGCGCGTCGGGATTTTGGGAGAGTTTTTTGGTCGGCAAAACCGCCACTTTTATGGTGCTGCCGCGCGAAGGCAGAGCCTTGCCTTCATAATCCAGCGGCACATAAGAATTGCTGGACCAGGTAAGCAGGAAATCATTGTCAACGGCGCGGGCGACGGGAGGCGCTGCCAGCGCGAAATAAAGTCCGGCCACAATGAGAAGGATTATTAATAAAGAGTTAACAGAGGTAGATTTTTTTAATAGATTGAACATTGTTGTGAGATTTCTCCCTCTCTTAAGTTAAGAGAGGGTTAGGGTGAGTTATGCTCATTGAGTCGCTGAAGTCAAACTTCAAAGGCAACCCGAAGTCTGACTTCAGCGACCGGCTATAACTCCTCCCCACCTCCTCTTAATTTAAGAGGAGGAGAAGCTTGCGTTGGCTCCCCTTTTTATATTTGTTGATTTTTTAACATTTTATTGGCCATCGCTAGACCGCCGGGGTTTTTCATGGCGTCATAGACTTGGGCCGCCGCCTTCTTTTTAATGTAAGAGTAGACGACTATGCCGATATTGCTGGGCAGGATGCCTA
Source organism: uncultured Candidatus Saccharibacteria bacterium (assembly GCA_964579775.1). Classification (GTDB taxonomy): domain Bacteria; phylum Patescibacteriota; class Minisyncoccia; order Portnoybacterales; family GWB1-42-6; genus UBA8475. The sequence continues at coordinate 23,856 of CAZOGP010000004.1, forward strand.
AAGATACAACGTCTATAATTTTGGCCACGATAAAAGTAAGTATCGGGTCAAGCTTGGGATTATAACCTTTTTGCCACCAGCCAAAAATCAGGCCGGCCAGGGTTTCAGTGAATAGATTAATTATGGGAATAAGTCCGATTAAGTCAAACAAGGCGGCTAAACACAGCATCTCCCAGGGAAAAGAAGCGGGCTCGGGCGGAGCGATGGGCCGCTCGGACGACTCGGTTTGCCTGGCGCGGTCTCCTTCTGTCTGCTGGGCTTGTCGGGTTTTATCTCGCTCGGACCGTTGGGCTTGCCGGCTGCGGTCCTCTTCAAATTGTTGTTGGTAGTTGTCGGGCATGAGTTCATTTAAACATTTAAACAATTTAACAACTTAACAAAAT
>CAZOGP010000004.1:24338-28624 GCA_964579775.1 uncultured Candidatus Saccharibacteria bacterium
GTTGTCGGGCATGAGTTCATTTAAACATTTAAACAATTTAACAACTTAACAAAATTCCCAAACCTCCCCATGTTTAATTGTTAGAATGTTAAATTGTTAAATTGATTTATTGTTCGGCCAACTCCTCTTTGGCCTTTTCTATTTCCAGCAGCTGGCGCGGGTCGGAAGTGATGATCTGGTCCTCTGTATAGGAAGCCACGACTTTGATGGCCGCGTGCTGGAGCCCAGCGAAAAAGATTCCCTCTCCCACGCTGCATTCCAGCAATAAATATTTTTCCTGTTCGGTCAGGTTGAAGGTTGTCTGGATAACATCTATTGTCGCCGGCGACTGGCGCAGGAGGATCTGCAGAGAAGAGTTGGTGACGATAGGTTTGCCGTAGGGCGAGTTCATAAAATCGGCCACGTCTTGGGTGATAGTGGTTAGCCCCAGATAATATTTGCGGCAGCGCTTGGCAATGCCAAAAAGGAAGGAGGCCGCGTCGTCGTGGCGCATCATCACCCAGGCTTCATCCACCACCAAGATCCGGCGCTTCAACTCCGAGCGGATGATATTCCAGATGTAGTGCAACACAATATACATGGCAATGGGACGCAATTCTTCTTCCATGTCGCGGATGGAAAAAGAGATCAGTTTATTTTTAAGTTCAACGTTGGTCTGCTGGTTGAAGAGGCCGGAATACGAACCCGTGACGAAACGCTCCAGGCGCGAGGCCAGGGAGGCGGCGCCGGCCATATTTTTTAAAATAGAGTGAAGGTCTCCCAGCAAAGGCGGGGTTATTTTGGAAAAATCTGATTGCGGCGTGATGTCGCGTGAAGCGTAAGTTTCGCTGATAGCTCGGTCGATCAGGGAATCTTCTTCCGGCGTCAGCCCGCCCAGCATAATGCGCAGCAGCCCAACCAGGTTAATTATGGTCGAGCGCAAAACGTCGCCCGGCTGCTCTCCCTTGGGCGGCACCGGCAGGTCAAAGGGGTTTAGATGATGCGGTGAGTTCAAGGAAATCTTGATGAAGGAGCCGCCGACGGTTTCGGTCAGATACTGGTATTCGTTTTCCGGGTCAATAATAATAACTTCCGTACCCATCATCAGGGAGCGCAGCACCTCCAGTTTGACGGTATAGCTTTTGCCTGACCCCGATTTGGCGAAAACCACGGCGTTGGCGTTTTCCAGGCTGAAGCGGTCAAAAATTATCAAAGAATTATTATGGCGGTTAATACCATAAAGTACGCCTTTATTGTCCGATAGATTAACCGAGATAAAAGGAAAGGCGCTGGAGAGGGGCCCGGTATTCATTGAGGTGTGGATCTGTAGCTCATCTTTAAAGAGCGGCAAGGTGGAGTCAAAGCCTTGCTCTTGCTGGAAAGAGGCGGGTTTTAAATACACCATGCGGCCTTCCAGGAGCGAGCGGACCTCATTTTCCAGGTCGTCCAGTTCTTTGGCGCTGTCGCCAAAGAGAGTGAGATAGAGGCCGAATTTAAAGAATTTTTCATTGCCCTGGAGCAGGTTGTCCCGGAGCGCTTCGATGTCGTTCAAGGCGGTTTCCAGCATCGGATCCCGCACGAGTCCCTTTGACTGGCGTTCATTGATCTGCGACTGGACCTGGACCACTTTTTTCTTGAGCTGGTTCATTATCCAGGGCGTCTCTATCGGGTGCACGAACATAGAAACGTTAAATTCTTTATCCAGGGACATGATGGGCGAGAACCAATTGGTGGCCAGGTATCTTGGATAGGTAAAAACGAAAAGCGTCCGGCTGAATTTATCGCCAATTTGCAGGAAATTGGAATTAATTTTAATCCCCGCCGGCGCCAGCAGGTCTTTAAGCGACGGCCCGGCATTTTCGGGCGCGCCGTCAAATGGCGCGGCGGGATTGGCCGGTTGAACGCTGGGCGATGAAACGGGTTTTTTCTTAAAAAAATCTAGCATAGATTCATTTAAACATTCAAACAATTTAACAACTTAACAAAATTCAGAAAATTTTCCTTTTATTTTGGCGGTGCCGCGGGCATCGTGGCGATGTTTTTCGTGCCCATATTATAGAGCCGGTAAAAAAGCTGGGTCAGCTCTTCCGTGTTCAAGGGCGCCGACCGGATGCCCATGCCGGCCAGTCCCGAGGAGACATAATCCAGCCGCTGCCACAGTTGGGTTTTTAATTCGTCAAAGCTTTTCACCGTCTCGGTGTTTTTGGCGTTCTGGAATAAGCCCAGCTTTTCGATAATTCCGCCCTCCTTTTTTTCTACCCGCGCCAGCGGCACGACCACGAAAAAAGACTGGTCCATAATATTGCCGACCTGCACGAGATTTTTTATGAAATCAAGATACTCGGCGATCTGGATGCGCAACAATTCGTTGGTTTGCTCTTTCTTTTTTTGTTCAATGGAGGCGAGGTATCCGTCAATATTCAAGTGGCGCGAAACCATCAATATCTGCACCGGAAAATCGAGCGAATTTAAAAAACTTTGGTATTTGAAAATTAAAGCATCCTGTTCTTCGGTGGACTTCAGTGAAAAATTAACGGAAGAGGCCATCAAGACGCCGCGCAAATCGCCGCCCTTTAAGACGACGACGCCGTCTTTGATCTCTTCAATAATGATCTTTTGCTGGACCGGTGATGGCATGCTCACGAATCTGCGAATAATGCGAATCTACGAATTTGCGAATTGGCAAATTAATAAGATCGTATGTCCACAGGTTATTCTTTGGCCTCCGAGTTAATCACTCGGCGAGGATGTATTGCTAATTCGTGGAAATTAACAATTACCCCTAATTTTTTATTGGCCGCCCGTAGATATCTTTTCATCTGGTTGTAATCCTCTCTCGTAATGAATTTTTTCGCTTTTATGTCTAAAAGAATTTTACTATCAATTGTAAAGTCCACCTTATTTGTGTTTTGATTGTCTATGCCGTTAAAAGGAAGTTTGATTTCTCGTTCGTAAAGAATTTTAGCTTGCTTCAGGAGTGTTTCGATTATATCCCCGTATTGTTTTTCTCTGCAAAATCTGCCCAGTCGGTTTTGCGCCTCATATAAAACACCATTCAACTTATAAGACAATTCAGCGTAAATTATTTTTGAACGGTCCTCTTCTATTCGCATATTTGTAGCTTCGCATGGGATTCGTAGATTCGTGAGTTATTGTTTCTTCCAAATATAGAATCTCGGTTTTATTTGATAGTTAAGCCAGGCCAAAAAAACTTTGGTCAAAGACTGGCCGCCGACTTTAATAAAAACAGCGGCGAGTAAGGCCAAGGCGATCGGCGTGCCGACCAGGATCACAAACCACAATTCAAACAGCCACCACAAAACGATCAGGACCAGCCCGCCGCCGATCAACAGAAAGAACTGCTTGAGCGTGAGGGAGCCCACGATCGTATCTTCAATGTCAACGAATTGGGGAACGTTGAATCTCATAATTCAAGTGATAAGTGTTAAGTGATAAGAGTGATAAGAAAGAGAAGAGAATTAGGTTTTTCGTAGTTTATTGATAAAGCTGGAAAGCATTTTTATTAGTTCCAGGCAATCTTTGTAAATATCTTCATATTGATTTTTTGAGATGTAATTGTTATCGCATAATTCGAATAGCCAGTAATCAGTTTCTCCTGTTGACCCCCGGGAAATCTCTAAATGACTGGCGAAATTCTTTCCTTGATGCGAGTAATAGCCTTCAACGATATTAGCCGGAATGGAAGTGACGGATCGGACGAGCTGTTTTATCAATTCCCATGAAATATAATCTTTTTTTGTCGTTTTTATGATCCTGAAGACTTTTTTAACTAATTGATGGGCTTTTTGCCAAACCAGTAAATCTTTATAAGAGTTTATTTGCATTTGTAATATTGTATTTTACTGATCACCGAGCACTTATCACTTATCACTTATCACTTATCACTTATCACTTATCACTTATCACTTATCACTAATATTGCTTAAGTCTATGATATTGCCGCTTAATCTTGGCGCAGGTTTGCTTGGCGCTGGCTTCATCGGTCCGGATAAGTCTTCCTGGGAAATTGGTTCGCGGTAGCTCCCGTAAAGCTCACTTCGCTCGCCACGGGGCACGGCGGGCTGTATTGGTTTTGAGGCTAGCCTATTAACTGCTGGTGGCGATTCAGTACTTATTTCATTCAATAAAATCGTCTGGTCCTGCGCGTTAATGGGCAAGGGTGTGTCGTTGTCGTAGGCATTCAAAATCGACGCTACCAGCTCGCGCTCTTTCGCGGTCAGGGATTGGGCGTTGACGCTATTGAACAGATAATCATTGCGCGCCAAGGTTTCATGATGCCCGGCCCC
>CAZOGP010000005.1:0-19120 GCA_964579775.1 uncultured Candidatus Saccharibacteria bacterium
AATCGTAAGCTTGAATAAAAAAACCGCGGAGGGACGCGGAGAGGTTTTATTTTTTTGTCATCCCGGCCTTGAGTCGGGATCTAGGCCCCAGAACTAAATCCCTCCCCACTTCCCTTTACGGAAAGGGAGGTGCAAATTCTGGATTCCCGCCTTCGCGGGAATGACAGATGTGGGATAGGGTTGGGATAATAATTTTACCGGTAGCTATTTAGATGATTTTGGTTCAATTCCTGCGTTTCTTCGCAAAGGAGCTTGAAATTACCTTCTTTGTCATCGAGGCGTCCCGAAGCGATAATGACTTTGCCCTCTTGCCAGAAGGTCGGGGTGCGCTCCAGCATTTTAGGGAAGACTAAAATCTCTAGTTTGGCTTTGGTGTCTTCCAGCCCGACAAAGAGCATCGGCTTGCCGGCTTTAGTGATAATTTTGTGGATATGGCTCAGAACGCCGCCGACTTTCACGCGCTGGCCGACCATGGCGGGCGTCAGTTTTTGAGGCAGCAAGGCCAGCCGCGCGATAACTTTTTCATATTCTTTGGCTGGGTGCTCGGAGACGTACAGGCCGAGCAATTCTTTTTCCCATTCCAATTTTTCTTTTTTCCCGGCCGCTGGCGCGTCCTGCAACTTGAGCGGCGACAGCAGGTTTTTGGTGTCCGCGCCCGCGATAAAAAAGAGGCTGGCTTGGCCATTGGTTTTTGGCCGCTGGATCTCGCGGGCGTACGTTAACAGGGCTTCTAGGTTCGCTAAGAGCCGGCCGCGTTCGCCGATGGCGTCAAAAGCGCCGCACTTGATCAGGCTTTCTAAGGATTTTTTGTTCAGGTCTTTATCCTGGACGCGTTCAATGACCTCGGTGATGGTTTTAAAAAAACCATTGGCTTTTCTTTCTTTGACAATGGCGTCCACGACATTGGAGCCAACGTTTTTTACGGCCTTGAGTCCGAAGCGAATAACGCCGTCTTTAATAACCGTGAAAGTGCCGAGGCTCTCATTAATTTCCGGCGGCAAGACCTCAATATCCATTTGCCGGCATTCGTCCACTAAAAAAGCGACGCGTTCGATGTCGTCGGACTCAGAGTTCATCAGGGCGGCCATAAATTCGGTGGGGAAGTGCGCTTTCAGATAAGCGGTTTGATAGCCGATGAGCGCGTAGCAGGTGGCGTGGGATTTGTTAAAACCATATTGAGCGAACGGTTCAATAAATTCCCAAATTTTCTCGGCCGTCGAGCCGGGAATGCTATTGCGCATCATGCCTTGGATGAGTTTTTCTTTCTGTTCTTCCATCAGTTTTTTTATTTTTTTACCCATGGCCTTGCGCAAGGTGTCGGCTTCCGGCAGGGTGAAGCCGGCCAGGCGACTGGCCACGGCCATAACCTGCTCCTGGTAGACAATGATGCCATAGGTATTCTTTAAGATCGGTTCCAGCAGCGGGTGAATATATTCAATGGCTTTGTGTCCGTGCTTGCGGGCAATAAAATCGGGGATGAGGTCCATGGGACCGGGCCGATAGAGCGCGACCATCGCGATGATGTCTTCAAAAACCGAGGGTTTGAGTTCCTTAAGGTTTCGCTTCATGCCGCCTGATTCCAGCTGGAAGACGCCCGTGGTCTTGGCGTCCTGCAGGAGTTTATAGGTTTTTTTATCGTCCAGCGGCAGGGCGATGATCTCGATGGTTTCGCCTTTAGTGTTTTTTATGATATTTATCGTATTTTCAATTTGGGTCAGAGTTCGCAGGCCCAAGAAATCCATTTTTAAAAGTCCGAGGTCTTCAATGGCGTGCATTTCGTATTGAGAGACGATGGCGGTGTCGTCCTGCGTTGGCCGCTGCAGGGGCACGATGGTATTTAGCGGGTCTTTGGTGATAACAACGCCGGCCGCGTGGGTTGAGGCATGGCGCGCCACGCCTTCAAGCACCATGGCCGTATCAATTAATTTTTTTACCTGTTCATCCGACTCATACAGTTGTCGGAATTCCTGAGAGTCGGTCAGCGCTTTGTCCAGCGTTAATCCGAAAGGAATGCTTTTGGCCACTTGGTCGCAAAGCAGATAGGCAATGCCCATGGCTCGTCCCGTGTCGCGGATGGCCGCGCGGGCCGCCATGGTGCCGAAGGTAATGATCTGCGCGACGTGGTCATCGCCGTATTTTTGGCGAACGTAAGTAATGACCTCGTCGCGCCGGTTGTCGGCAAAATCAAGGTCAATATCCGGCATGGAAATTCTTTCGGGATTTAAGAATCTTTCAAACAGCAGGTCGTATTTTAGCGGCTCAATGTCGGTGATATTCAGCAAGTAGGCGACAATGGAGCCGGCGGCCGAGCCGCGGCCCGGACCCACGCCAATGCCCTGCTTTTTGGCCCAGTTAACAAAATCCTGCACGATCAAGAAATACGAAGCAAAGCCGGTTTTGGCTATGACGGCCAGCTCGTATTCCAGGCGGTCCAGCACCTCCTTGCTGGTCTGGCCCGGGTAGCGCTTACTAATGCCCTGATAGGCCAGCTCTTTTAAAAATTCTTCTGGCGCCTGGCCGCTCGGCACTTTAAAATGCGGCAATTGGTATTTGCCCAGCTCAAATTCAAAATTGCATTGGGCAACGATCTTTTGGGTATTGGTAATGGCTTCGGGCACGTCTTGGAAATAATCAATGATCTGCTGGGGCGGCCGCAGAGAAAAGTCGTTGTCTTTCATTGAAAGGCGTTCGGGGTCATCAATGTCGGCGTTGGTGTTGACCAGCATTAAAATATCCTGGGCTTGGGCCTGGTCTGGCGTTAAGTAGTGGACATCGTTGGTGGCGACCAGCGGCACGCCGGTCTTTTTGCTGATCTTTATCAGTTCGGCGTTGACTTTAGCCTGTTCGGGTAAATTGGCGTGGTGCTGCAACTCCAGGAAAAAATTTCCCGGTCCGAAAATAGACTGGTATTCCAGGGCCAGCGCCTCAGCTTTTTTTAGGTCGCCTTTGAGTATGGCCTGGGGAATTTCGCCGGCCAGGCACGCGGAGGAGCCGATCAAGCCTTCGGCGCGGGCTCTTAAAAGTTCCTTATCGATGCGGGGCTTGTAGTAAAAGCCTTTGAGCCAGGCTTCAGTCATCAAAAAAACCAGATTTTGATACCCGGTTTTGTTTTTGACCAACAGGATAAGATGGAAATTTTTATCATCGATCCTGGGCTGCTTGTCTTCTTTTCGGCCGGGCGCCAGGTAGAGTTCCGTTCCGATGATGGGCTTCAAGCCCTTGGCCTTGGCTTTTTTATAGAATTCCACGACGCCATACATTGAGCCGTGGTCGGTTAAGGCCAGTGAGTCCATGCCCAGTTCCAGCGCGCGGTCAATGAGCCCGTCGATCTTGGGCAGGCCGTCAAGGAGGCTATAGTGGCTGTGAACATGGAGGTGGGTGAATTTCACGGCTGGAGGAGGGTTATTTTACGTGTTTGATTTAGAATCGTCTTTTTTTTCTCGTCAAAAAATACAATATTCCGCCTAAGGCCAGCAGCGCGGCCAGAACGATTATTGTCCAGAACAAAAACTTAAAAATAAAAAAGTGATTGGCGACGATAATGCCAGCGGTAATTTTTTTACCGACAGCCGTCTCGGCTAAAAGCCAGATCGCGGCGGAAGAGGCCAGAATGGATAAAATAACGTAGCGGGTATTTTTTAGGGTAATCGCTAAAACATATTTGGTCCGCAAAGATATTTTTTCCCAGGCGCTTAAAGAGGTGACTGCTTCTTCAATATCCAGCATGGCTTGCCAGTAGCCGGAAATTATCTGTTTAGTTTCTTCGCGGGAAATCTCAAAATGCGGTTCGCTGACTATTCGTTCGTAGATATGGCGGCTGTAGTCGAGTTTATCCGGCAAGCTCAAAAAGCGCTCAATGTATTTTATTTTGCGCTCGGTTGAAGCTCCGGGGATCTGTTTGTTTTTCAACAGCTCTTCAAAAAGTTTTTCGGTTTCCAGAATCCCGACTTTATAGCCCGAATAAGTTCCTTCGGTCAAAGATTTTTCCACGGCCGACCAATTGAGGCCTAATTTGTTTTCTGGCATGACGGTTTAAATCCTCCCCAACCCTCCCTAAAGAGAAGGAGAAGAATTTGTTCCCCTCCTTTAGGAGGGGTTAGGGGAGATTTTGAATATGACTACTAATACATTATAATGAAAATTGATGCAAAAAGCAAAAGCAAAATCGCCGACTTTGGCAGAAGAGAGAAAGCTTTGGCAACAAGGCTATGATTTTGTCGCGGGGCTGGATGAAGTTGGCCGCGGGCCGCTGGCGGGACCGGTGGTCGCCTGCGCGGTGTGTAAAAAATCCTCCTCCCCTCAGTTGAGGGGAGGATTAAGGTGGGGTGGTGTTAAAATTAGAAATCAACACCTCACCGCCTCTTCGGGGCACCTCTTCTCATCTGAGGAGAGGTGGGGTTTAAATAATATCCGTGACTCTAAAAAACTCTCCGCTGGCCAGCGCGAGAGGTGGTACGAATTTTTAACGACACACTCGGATATTAAATGGGGAATCGGTTCGGTCTCGGAGAAAGTCATTGACCGGATAAATATTTTAGAAGCGACGAAGCTCGCAATGAAGCGGGCGCTTGAGGATTTGGCCAAGAAGGGCGCGCGGGCAGAGTATCTATTACTTGACGGGAATTTTTTACTGAAAGATTTATCGCTTAGCCAAAAAGCCGTGGTGCGCGGGGATGAAAAAATTTGGTCCTGCGCCGCCGCTTCCATTATCGCCAAAGTCACGCGCGATAGACTGATGATAAAATATCATCAAAAATTCCCGGTCTACGGTTTTGATAGACATAAAGGCTACGGCACCCGCGCGCACTTTAGCGCGCTCAAACAACACGGTCCCTGCGCGATCCATCGTTTGAGCTTCGCGCCGTTTAGGTGAGAGGTGCTCCTCCCTTTCCGTAAAGGGAGGCGGGGAGGGATTTAAATCCACTTGAGCCCTAAATCTCCTCTAACCCCTCTTTACGAAAAGAGGGGAAATGTATTCGCGTTTTGTTCGCGTTCTTTGATATTTATCATCGATCTGTGCTAATCTTATAAATCACGAAAAGCTCTTTTTATGTCAATCCAAATGAGAATACGAGGAGGCAATTATGTACAATGGGTCTATGCTTATTGGAATAAAGGTGGGTTCGTCTCTTTTGACGGACGGAGAAGGGGTTAATAGGGAATATTTGCTGAATCTTTGCCGGCAAATACCCGATTTAAAGCGTTCGGGACATCGAATTTTTTTTGGTGACCTCCGGCGCAGTAGCCAGTGAACCCTTAGCGGTTTTTAGTAAAAATTTGCGGTCGGCTATCGGGCAAGCTAAGTTGATAGGAGAATATCGAGAATTTTTCGAAATTTTTGGCATAACGCCGGCGCAGATACTTGTGGTCGATACAGACTTTATTAGCGTTTTCAGATCTGTCGCCCTTAGAACCATTGAAGAGGCCATTAGATATAATACTCCTGTTAGAATGATTGTTCCTATCATCAACGCTAATGATGTAGTAAGCAACAATGAGCTGGAAGCATTATTCGCTTGTGCTGATAATGATCGCTTATCGCAGTTGATCTGCGAACAACTGGGCGATGTTGATATTATGATAATCGGCATGGATGAGGAGGGATTGCGCGGTAAAGACGGGAAGATAATCCATCGGATTTCGCCACGCGCGCAACTTCATCCTTCCATTGATAACCTGGGCTTGTTACTTTCGTTCGTGAACGGATGCAGTGAAAAAGATCACGGCAACGAGGGGATGAGAACAAAAATCTCGGTGGCGTATCGGCTGGCAGAATCGGGAGTCAAAGTCGTTCTGGCGCCGGGCCGAGAGAAAGATTTAATTTTGCGGGCGGTGGCCGGCGAGGAAAACTTCGGCACGACCTTTTTGCCCGCCTGAAAGAGATGCAGTACCTTATGAACAAATGAACATCAGCCGCATGGTATCGCCCAGCGGCTTTTTTATTTTGGCTAGCGAGGACAATGTGTCCAGCGGGACACATTGTCCGAACGAAGACAAAATATAGGGTTGAAAACCCTATATTTTTTGAATATTTAGAGTATAATATAAATATGTTTCAACTGATTTCCAAAGAACAGCGGGGAAAAGATTTTGCGCCGCCGCCCTTTTTGGGCGGGGCGCCGGAACCACAAAAATCCAAGGTCCGGAAAAAATATTTGGCCGCGGCCAGTTTTTGGTCCGCCTTGGTGCGGCGGCTGATGGTGTTTTTGGTTTTGGCAACGCTGGCGGTTTTTTTAATTCACAGCGCTTCGGCCGTCAACCAGGATTTGGGGCGCCATCTGAAAATGGGTCAGATCATCTGGCAGACCAAGGCGGTGCCGTACACTAATCTTTTTTCCTATACCAATCCGGATTTTCCGTTCATCAACCATCACTGGTTGAGCGAAGTCATCTATTATTTATTGTCTTTAGTCATTGGCATCAAAGGCCTGATAGTTTTTAACGCGTTAATTATTCTGGCGGCGTTTGCCTTGGTTTGGCGTTTAGCCTGGCGTCCGAATTATTTTATCGCCTCAACTTTGGCGGCCATTCTTGGCGCCGGCCTCATTTTGGAGCGCACGGATATCAGGCCAGAAACTTTTGGCTTCCTGCTGTTTGCGCTGTTCCTGGTTATTTTGGACAAAAACAGAGAAAAAATTTCCTGGCATTTTTGGCTGTTGGCGCCGCTGGAAATTTTGTGGGTTAATTTGCATATTTCTTTTGTCTGTGGCCTGATTTTGATATTTTTCTTTTTCCTGGACCGGCTGTGGCAGCGCCGCCGCGCCGTGTACCTTTTGGCGCGAGAGAAAAAAGTGGAGCGCTATATCGCGCAGGTAATATTGCTTGGAATTTTGGTCGGCGCGGCGGCGCTCATTAATCCCAATACCTGGCGGGGCGCGCTTTATCCTTTATATATTTTTGGCAACTATGGTTATACTATCGTGGAAAACCAGTCGCCGTTCTTTTTGGAGACGCTGATGCAAAATCCGACGATAACTTTTTTTAAGGCATCTTTAGTGGCGTTGGCCGTAGTCTTTTTAATGAATTTGGGGCGCCTAAGACTGTTTTATTTATTAAGCACGCTTTTACTGGTGATTATGTCCTGGGGCGCTATCCGTAATTTCCCGCTTCTAGGGCTTATTTTGGTCCCGGTTCTGTCAATTAATTTTATGGCGGCGCGCGAGCACTATGCTCGGTATTTCATTGAATGGGAGAAAAATCGGTTGCGAGGTCTGGCGAGGCTCTTGACCATCGCCGTTATTTTTGTTATTTTAAGCACGAGCATTTATGCCGTCGCGACGAACCGTTTTTACCGGGATTCGTTGAAGCCGGAGCAATTCGGCCTTGGCGTGCCGGTGGGGGCGGGAGCGGCGGTTGATTTTTTAAAACAGAATAAGGTGGCCGGTCCGATGTTCAATAATTTTGACATCGGGGGGTACCTAATTTGGCAAGGTTATCCGGACTATAAGGTTTTTGTTGACGGCCGTCCCGAAGCGTATCCAACGGATTTTTTCCAGTCAGTTTATATCCCGATGCAACAGGATGAGGCGGCCTGGAAAAAATACGCGGATGATGTCTACAAGATAAACCTGGTTTTTTTTGCCCACACCGATGGCACGCCCTGGGGGCAGGAATTTTTGAGGCAGATGGCACAGAGGAGCGGCTGGGCAATGGTTTATTTAGACCCGACAGTAGTTATCTGGGCGCGCGACAATGCCGTTAATAAAGATTTGGTATCGCGTTTTGCGTTGAGTGAAAAAAATCTGGGCCAGTATATAGAAAAGTATCTGGTCGGCGATAACTTTTTTGACGCGCTCCGCCTAGGTTCTTTTTTTCAAATAGCCGGATTTAATGATTTGGCCTTGAAATCTTTTGAACGGGCGTTGCAATTGAATCAAGGCGCCAAACAGGTTTGGTACATCAGCGGAGTGCTTTACGATATGAAAAATCAAGCCGGACCAGCGGAAACTTATTTAAAAAAGGCGATAGAACTGGACCAAAACTACCTTGACGCTTATCTGTCATTGGGGAAGATCTATTATCAGCAAGGCAATTTTTCGGAAGCCCGGCGCGCCTGGCAGAGGGTGCTGGAGATTGAACCAAGGAACGAGGCCGCCAGAGCCTATTTGGATAATATGGGGCTTATCCCATTTAAAAATTAAAATTTAAAAAGGAAAAACGACAATTAAAAATTGACCACGCCAGTGGTCATCCTGAGCGAAGCGAAGGATCTCTGACGAATGTCAGCTCGCATGCGCGAGAGATCCTTCACCCCGCTACGCGGGGTTCAGGATGACGCTACGCGTCAAATTGAGCGAAGCGAATCATGCCAGTACCACGACAACGACACACCAAGTCAAAGAGAAACCAGCAGCGCGCCCATCAGGCGCTTAAGGCTTTAAAGTTGGTTAACTGCCCAAAGTGCGGCCAGCCGGTTTTAGCGCACCAAGTTTGCCAGAATTGCGGCACGTATAAGGGTCGGGAAGTGATTGATGTGATGAAAAAACTTACCAAGCGCGAGCAGAAAAAACGCCAGAAAGAATTGGCGGCGCAGGAAGAGAAGGGCACGAGCATAAATAAAAGTCATTTTAACATAGTAACATTCTAACATCGAAGCATTAAGGGTTTTTGTTTTTTGTTAAGATGCTTAAATGTTTTAATGTTTAAATGATTTATGGCTAATCGTCACCTAGCGAGAAGTATCGCTATGCAATCCCTCTACGAATGGGATTTTTGGGGCAAAGATGATAGCCGTTTGAAAGAAGCGGTGGATAAAAATATGGCGGAATTCGGGCCGGGGATGGATGGCGGGGATTTTATCTGGCGTCTGGTCAAGGGAGTCGTGGCCAATCATCCAAAGCTCGATAAGATAATTGAAAAATCAGCGCCCGAGTGGCCCCTGGAGCAGATCACCTTAACGGACCGCAATATTCTGCGGCTGGGGCTTTACGAGCTTCTTCTGGGCGACCGCAACGAAGTGCCGCCAAAGGTGGCGATCAACGAAGCGATAGAACTGGCCAAAAGTTTCAGCGGCGAAAGCTCGGGTAAATTCGTGAATGGGGTTTTGGGAACCGTCTACCGCGAGATCGGCGAGCCAAGGAAAGACGAATAATAAATAATTAAAAATTTAAATATCAAAATGTAAAATCGATACAAAGTGTCATCCTGAGCGAAGCGAAGGATCTAGATCCTTCGGGCTTTGCCCTCAGGATGACAAATTCTTTGTCATTTTATATTGTCATTTTGCATTTTGATTTTTACATTTTACATTTTCGATGAAAGAGTTATCAAAACTAGAAACCAGTTTGGGTATCAAATTCAATAATCTTAATCTCCTCCAGCAAGCGTTCGTCCACCGGTCTTTTTTGAACGAGAACCCGGATTTTGCTTTAGAGCATAACGAGCGGCTGGAATTTTTAGGGGACGCGGTGCTGGAGTTGGTGGCCACCAAATATTTATACGCTAACTATCCGAATCCCGAGGGTGAGCTGACCAATTGGCGCGCGGCGCTCGTCAATGCGAAAAAGCTGGCGGAAATCGCCGAAAGCCTGGGGCTGAACGATTGGTTGATGCTAAGCCGCGGCGAAGCCAAAGATATGGGTCGGGCCAGGCAATATATTTTAGCCAATACCATGGAAGCGCTGATTGGTGCGATCTTTTTGGACCAAGGAATAGAAACGGCGGGCGAATTCATCGAGAAAAATGTTTTGAGCCATTTGCCCGAGATCTTGAAAGAAGGCGCGTACCGCGACGCTAAAAGCGTGTTCCAAGAAGAAGCGCAGGAGCGGGTGGGTATCACGCCAAGCTACGAAGTGCTAAAAGAGTGGGGGCCGGACCACGCCAAGCATTTTAATATCGGTGTGTATCTGGACGAGGAACTCGTGGCGGAGGGCGAAGGCGTTTCCAAACAAGACGCCCAGCAGAAAGCGGCCGAAGCGGCGCTGAAGGCGAAGGGGTGGAATGGTACGAGCGGCAAATAGCTTCGATCTGTCATTTCCGCCCGCCTAGACTCGCTAGGCGAGGCTGGCGAAAGCGGGAATCCAGGACCTGGATCCCCCCGTATCAGGTACGGGGCAAGCTTAGTCAAGCCCGGGATGACAATGTGAGGCGTTTGACTTTTAACGTGTTTTCATATATTCTTTATTCGTAAATCTTAAATTTTACTCCGAGCGTAGTCGAGGGGCGTAAATCAATTCTTATGCTCATAATCCGTCTCACCAGAATCGGCAAAAAGAACCAGCCCTCATACCGGGTTGTTTTGACCGAGAAAACGAATCCCGTTAACGGCAAATTCATTGAAATTTTAGGTTCATATAGCCCGCGGCTTAAAACTAAGCAATTGAAAGTTGAACGCATTCAATATTGGTTGTCAAAAGGTGCTCAGCCTTCGGACACCGTACATAATCTTTTTGTGAATGAAAAAATAATTTCTGGTCCCAAGGTTAAAGCTTGGCACCCGAAGAAAAAGACGCAAGAAGCTAGGAAGGTAAAAGAAGCCGAGGCCGCTAAAGTCGCCGCGGCAGAAGCTGAAGTTCCGGTCACTGAAGCCGCGCCAGTTGAGGAAGTAAAAACCGAAGTCCAGCCAGCCGAAGCCCTAGTCACCGAGGAAGTAAAAGAAGAAAAACCGGCGGAAGAAGTGAAGGCAGAATAGTATTATTTTGTCATCCTGAACGAAGTGAAGGATCTCGCGGAATCCGCCAGCGGGCGGAGATCCGCGCAACGAGCTCTCTAGATTCTTCGGCTACGCCTCAGAATGACATATTAATAAGATAATAACCAAAACCCCGCCCAGCGCGGGGTTTTTGCATTTTGGGGGTTTTAATATCGCATTACATTATGTTCGCTATCGTGAACATAATGTGACGATAAGGCGGGGTTGATTTAAAGGCTTGCGCGGGTTTTTGATTGTGGTAAAATGGGGCTATGAAAAAGCAAAGTAAAAAAATTACCATGGATGTTTTGGCCGGAATGGTTCAGGCGGGAACCAAAGAAACTAAGGGTTTTGTCGGCAAAGAAATTGCCGATTTGGCCGGAATGGTTCAGAGAGGATTTTTAGATACGGCTAAAAAGACCGATATAGTTGCTATTAAAAAAGATGTATCAGTTCTTAAGGCCGACGTTTATACCTTGAAAGAAGATGTTAAGGCAGTTAAGAAAGACGTTGCTGACCTGAAAGAAGATTTTCATAAAATTTTGGATGCTCTTGATAAGGTTGCCAAACAATATGCTGATTATATGGAGGAAAGAAAAATGCGCGACGCGGAAATCGCGCGTTTGAGAAGATGGGTTGAGCAAATCGCGCAAAAGGTGGGCGTTGAATTAGTGGATTGAAGAAAGGCATATATCAATTCGCATCCCTCCTCCCCTTGCCAAGGGGAGGATTAAGGTGGGGTAATTCTTGAATTTTAGAATTACCTCCCCCAGCCCCTCCTTGCTTAAGGAGGGGAGGAGTTAAGTGAGTTTGCGATATTCGGTGAGACGGTTTTTGAAAAGCAAGAAATTGATAAAAGACAAAAAATAATTTTATAGAAAACGTGAAATTTTAATCCTCGCCCAGCGCGGGGTTTTTGTTTTGAATCGATTTGGTTAAACACTTTTACGCTATCGCTGAAAAGTGTTTAACCAGCTGTTAGTTTTTAGTTTTGCGCGGGGTTTTTGGTTTTAGATAGTAAACTTGACGGATCGTTTCGTCTACACCGAAAAAGGTCTTGTTGAAATCTGGAGATCAATCTATTGCGAGCTGGAAGAAGAAGTCCAGCAGGCCAAGCTTCGGCGTGATTTAAAGTCGGACAGCGGTGAGTTCAGGACTCTCCGAGACTTCGTCATTTTTTCGTTGCGGAACGGACTGGAAGAACTTCGTCGGAAATATCCCGATAAGATCATTAAAGCGGAAGATTAACTTCTCAAAAGAGAAGCAAAAGGGGGCAGAAAAGCTCCCTTTTTTATTTTTATTGACCCCGTATAGAAGTTCAGTCGCGGCTTGTGCTCGGCCAACTAGGTTGGCGATTACGCCTGCGGCTTTATTTTGTGAAAAATACAGTCTGTGAAAAACTTCTAACGGGGTTGACGCCTTTTTTCCTCAATGCTATATTGTGGATAATAGTAGACAAGGGTGAGCTTTGGCGAGCCCAAGGTCGGCTACTACTTTAAAAAATAAATTATCGTAAGAAAGATATGGCTAAATATCAGGATCAGGAGTTTGTGGAGTATGTCATCAAAAGTTTGGTTGACCACCCGGAAGAGGTCTCAACCGACCGGAAGATTGACGAAATGGGAGTTCTGTTGACTCTCAAAGTCAATCCGCAGGACATGGGCCAGGTGATTGGCCGCCAAGGCGGCACGGCCCGAGCCATCAGGACGCTCTTGAGGGTTATCGGCGCCAAGAACAACGCGCGCATCAACTTCAAGATAGAAGAGCCGGAAGGCGGCCGAGTCATTCGCGAGAGAAGCGAAGCGCCGGCAGCGCCAGCCCGGAACGTTGACCAGATGGTTGACGACCTGAAGTTCTAAGTTTCAGAAAATCGTATTGAATTTAGAAAGACCGTGCTACAATATAAGTAGCGCGGTTTTTCGTTTATCCATGAAATTTGATATCATCACAATTTTCCCAGAGATCTTTGACTCGTATTTTTCCGAGAGTATTTTGGCGCGGGCGCGGAAGAAAAAGCTGATAAAAATTCAGGCGCACGATCTGCGCAAGTGGGCGAATGATAAACATAAAAAAGTGGACGATTCGCCTTATGGCGGCGGGCCGGGGATGGTGCTAAAAATTGAACCTATTTACAAAGCAGTTCAATTTTTAAAATCAAAAATCAAAAATCAAAAATCAAAATTAAAAGGTAAAAGTAAAAAAGTCAGGGTGATTTTGTTTAGCGCCAAAGGCAAGCCGTATGCGCAGGAAGATGCCAGACGTCTGGCGCAATATGAGCAAATAATTATGATTTGCGGGCGGTATGAAGGGGTGGATGAGCGGGTGGCTGAACGCATTGCGGACGAGGAGCTGTCTGTGGGTAATTTTGTGCTGACGGGTGGCGAAATTCCTGCTATGATAGTAGTAGACGCGGTTTCACGACTGGTGCCGGGAGTTTTGGGTAAAGAAGCGAGCTTAAAGGACGAAAGTTTTTGCCGCGAAGGCTACCGGGAGTATCCCCAATATACGAGGCCAGAGAAGTTTAAAAAGTGGGGGGTGCCGGAAGTGTTGTTGGGAGGAAATCATAAAGAAATTGAAGAATGGCGGAAGGAAAAATGCAAAATGTAAATCTCAAAATTAAAAATGACAATGAAAAATGTTAAAATCAGTCCCGCAGCTGCGGGACACCAAAATTTTACATTTTGATATTTTCATTTTAAATTTTTATGTTGTATATCGCCGCGGACCATGGCGGGTATCCGCTCAAAGAAGAACTGAAAAGATTTTTGATTGAAGAGGGCTACGAGGTAGTTGATTTAGGCGCGGATGAATTGGATTTGGCGGATGATTATCCGGACTATGCCTTGAAGCTGGCCGAGCAAGTGGCGCAGGACGAGGAGGCTGGCGGAATTTTAATTTGCGGCACGGGCCAGGGAATGTGCCTGGCGGCCAATAAAGTAGCCGGTATCAGGGCGGCCGTCGTGTACAACGATTTTACCGCCAAAGACGCGGCGGACCATTTGAACGCGAATGTCATCTGCCTGGGCGGACGAGTGACTGACGCTGAGACCGCTAAAAAAGCGGTTAAAATTTGGCTGGAGACGGAATTTTTGGAAGAGGAACGGCATACGAGACGATTGAGAAAAGTGGCGGAGATGGAAGAGAGCTAAAAACCAAATGACTAATGACCAATGACAAATCAATGTCAAAGCTCAAAATCCAAAGAATTTATTTTTTGACATTTGGATTTAGGATTTGATTGGTCATTGGAAATTTGACATTTGACATTTATGGTTGCCGAGATAATTCCCGCCATCATCCCCAAAGATTTTGCGGAGCTGGAAGTCAAGATTAAGCTCGTTGAACCGTATGTCAAAACTGTTCAGTTGGATGTGATGGACGGTGTTTTTGTTAATAATGTTACATGGCCCTTCGACTTGGCTCAGGGCAAGCTCTCTATACGCGAACTAAATAATTTAAAAACCGATATTTTTTTAGAAGCGCATTTGATGACGGCGGAGCCGGAGAAAGCGGCGGCGGAGTGGTTGGCAAGTAAAGTCGGGAGAATTATTATACATTATGAGGCGGCTACCGTCCCTTCTTGTCATTCCGGGCTTGATCAAGCTTGCCCCGTACTTGATACGGGGGAATCCAAATTTAATAAAAATGGTCTGGATTCTGACTTTCGTCAGAATGACAATAAGAGAGAGACGAAAAGTAAAATTTTTAATTTAATAGAAAAGACCCATAGCGCGAATAAAGAGTTTGGCGTAGCTTTAAATTCGGGAACGCCAATTGAAGTGCTGGACGATTTTATTGATAAAATTGACCTGGTACTTTTGATGAGCGTCCCGCCCGGTCAAAGTGGGCAGAAATTTGACGAGCGCGTGGTTCCAAAAATTATCGCGTTGCGGCAAAAGTACCCGGATGTTAAAATAGAGGTGGACGGCGGAGTGAATCCGCAGAATATCGCCAAGCTTATTGAGGCTGGCGCCAATTTGTTGGTTATGGGCTCAGCGATTTGGGAGAGTGAAAATCCGGCAAAAGTTATCAACCAATTAAAAGAGGTGGCAAAAAAGTAGAATTGCTACAGAATACAGATAAGTACGGATATACAAGATAAAATCCTAAATTCTAAACTCTAAACAAATTCAAAATGCTCAATACCAAAATCCAAAACAGGTATAACTCACCCTAACCCTCTCTTTCATAAAAGAGAGGGAACTCCTCCTCTTTTTCTAAAGAGGAGGTTAGGAGGAGTTAAATTCTTTTATTCGTAATTGGGATAAAATTCGTAATTCATAGTACAAAATATATCCGTACATAATTCGTAAAAAATAAAAAATTATGAAAAACAAAGGTTTCACTCTTATCGAGCTTTTAGTCGTTATCGCCATCATCGGTCTTTTGGCCAGTATCGTGATGGTGAGCTTGAACTCGGCGCGGGGGAAGGCGCGGGACAGTAATCGTAAGGCCAGCTTGAAACAGATGTCAACGGCGTTGGAAATGTATTATAACGATAATAATGCTTACCCTTCAAACAGCGGCTCGTGGTGGGGCGAATGCGATTCTTACGGCAGGCATCCTTTATCCGGCGCCAGCGGTTATATTCCAAATCTGGCGCCGACCTATATGTCGCAGCTGCCTTTAGATCCGAAAGGCCATAATGCCAATGGCGCGGGTTGCTGTTATCTTTACAAATCAAACGCGACGGATTATAAATTATTGGCGCATTGCACTCCCGAAACCGGTTATTCTGCCAGCGATCCATTTTACGACCCGACCAGGCCGACCTGGGCTTGGCAGATTTCCACGCCGGGCGGCAGGAGTTGGTAATGAATGATTTAAGGGTATCACTTTTTCCGTCATCCTGAATTTATTTCAGGATCTGAATGAGATCCCGAAACAAGTTCGGGATGACAAGTAATATGTATAACATCTTAGACCAAAAAGAATTTGAGGAACTTAGACAAAAAGAACCGCAAAGATTTCAATATTTGACCGAGGGCGGGTTTTATTTGAATTTGCAGGGCTTGGAGTTAAAACCGATTGAAGGTATTAACGTGGTCAAAATAAATCGGCTGGCCAAGATCGTGCGCGGCCTGGCTTTTGCCGCGGTGGAAGGAATAAAATCGGGGCATCCGGGCGGTTCGTCCTCCAAAGTAGAACAAGCTTTAGCGATGCTTTTTTCCGGGGTTATAGCTTTTGACGCGCTGGCGCCAAAAAATCCGGGACGGGACCGCGTGGTCTGGAGCGCCGGACATTGCACGCCCTTGCACCATGCGGCGCTGGCTTTGATATATAACGCGATTGAACAGGGCGGAACTAAATTGGCCAAAGAAATTTTGGGTTTTGATCTGCCGGTTTGTTTGGACAAATTCCGGCGCTGCGACGGTCCCAGCGGCCACGTGGAATCAAGGTATCCTTTGGCGGATGCTTCCACCGGCTCGTCCGGCCACGGTTTTTCCTGCGCGCTGGCGCTGGCCATGCTGCAAAAAACTAACGGGCTGGAGGGCAAGGTTTTTGTACTGGCAGGCGACGCGGAAACCGAAGAAGGAATTAGTTATGAGGCGCGCAATACCATTGTTTCCATGGGTGGCGACAATATAATCGTGAGCTTGGACTGGAATGGTTTTGGCATTGACGGGCCAATCACCGATGTTATATCAACGCCATATTTAAACCATTGGCTGGGATTGGGTTGGAATGTTATTGAAGTTGACGGACATAATGTTTTGGAGCTGGCGACCGCGTACAAAAAAGCGCGCGCGGGTTTTTCTAATGGACGGCCGACAGTCGTTGTGTGCCATACTATCAAGGGCAAAGATTATGGAAAACTGGAAGGCACGGCTGATTCTCACGGCACGCCGGCGTCGCACGCGGATTATGTGGAGATAATGAAAAAATTGGGCTTTGAGATTCCGGGCGTTGAAGGCGAGATTGGCAAGGATATTGAAGTTGTAAAATCAAAACTTACCCGCGACGATATTGTTTATATTCTGGAACGCTTGGAAGCGGATAAAAAATTGCTCAAACCGGAAGAGGAGCTTGCGGCCAAAATGAAAACCGCGCTGGCTGGGCGTCCTTTGGTTGATTACCGCTCCATTAAACGGCCGACTGTTTTGCCGCCGGAATTAGTTTTCAAAGAAGGCGAAAATATTGCCATCAGAAAGGCGACTGAAGCCTTTTTTAAGTGGCTGATGAGCCAGAGCGCGTTTTTTTATATCGGCTCGGACGATTTGGCTAAGTCCACACTAACCGGCGCGGCGGAAAATATTTACGGTCTTGTCAATGCCAAAAATCCGCTGGGCCGAGGTTTTCGTTTCGGTATTGCCGAGCCCAATATGGCGATGATGTCGACAACACTCACTCAGGATATTTTACCGGGAGGATGGCGCGCCATGAGCGCTTTTTCGACCTATGGCGTGTTCACTTCCATGATGGGTAACGCGGTGCGCATGGCCATAATCAGCAATGCCGTGAACCCCGCGATGAAGGGTTTTTTCATTATGCTGGCGGCGCACGATGGTCCGGAGACCGGTGAGGATGGGCCAACGCATCAGGGGCTTTTCTGGATGGCGTTGTTTGACGCTTATCCCGGGATAAAAGTTTATAAGCCCATGGATGCCAACGAAGCGGTGGAGATGTTATTTTACGCGATGGAGAAAGGCGAGCCCGTGGCATTTTCCGTGATGCGGCCAAATACGCCGGTATTTAAGCGCGGAGCAGAGGCTTATGGCGATTTTATGGTGCCAGCGGCGCGCGAAGCAATTAATGGCGCGTATGTTTTTAAGCCTTTTGCCAATAACGGCAAGCCTAAAAAAGTGCTGGCGATCTGCGGCGGCCAATCCTTAGTCAATACGCTGGCAATTTTGCCGGAGCTGGAAAAAGATTTGGACGTTAAGATTGTGGCGGTGACTTCGCCGGAATTATTTGTTGATTTACGGCGTGAGAATTCCGTTAAGGCCAACGAAATTTTTTCGGATGAAGACCGGCAAAGTGTCATCACGATCCATAACGGCTGGTCGGGATTCTTGGATCCGTTCATTTTACCGGCGGATTATGAAAAACGGACGCTGGAAATTGATAAATTCTTAAAATCCGGCCCGCCAGCGGATGTTTATAAACTCGCCAATTTTGACGCGGCGGGGATACTGGAGCAGATACGGAAGGCAATCCATTAGTGTCATGCCGGGCTTGACCCGGCATCCAGGAATGAATTCGAAAAATTACTATGTCTATGTTCTCGCTAATAAACGGAACGGCACTTTATACATTGGCGTGACCTCTAATTTAAAAAACGTATTTGGGAACACAAAAATAATGTAGTTGTCGGGTTCACAAAAAAATACAAAGTACATACATTAGTTTATTTTGAACAAACAAATAATGTAACCGCCGCCATTGAAAGAGAGAGGCGTTTAAAAAATTGGAAAAGAAAATGGAAGATGGAATTGATAGAAAATAATAATCCCGAATGGGAAGATTTAAGTCTAAATTTATAAAAATTAACCTGGATTCTGGCTTTCGCCAGAATGACAGATTGTAAAATATGTACGATGTTGTCACATTCGGCTCGGCCACGCGCGATATCTTCGTGCGAAGTCAGGAGCTAAAAATAATCGAGAGCGCGGAATTTGTAACCGGTAAGGCTTTAGCCGTGGAAGCCGGCGGGAAGATTTACGTTGAGGAGCTGGTTTTTGCGACCGGGGGCGGGGGCACTAATTGCGCCGCGACTTTCGCGTTGCAGGGGTTGAAGACCGCTTACGTCGGCTTGATCGGCAACGACCAAGGGGGGCTGGAAATTTTCCGGGAACTCAACGATTTGGGCGTGGATTGCAATTTCATCAAAACAACCGACCAAGCCCAAACGCCCTATTCTATTATTCTGTCCGCGCCGGGCAAAGAGAGGAGTATCTTGGTTTATGAAGGCGCCTCGCACTTATTGTCGCTGGCGGACATACCGCTGGAACAACTAAAACAAACCAAGTGGTTTTATCTGTCCGGGCTCTCGGGCGAGTCAGCTAAAACTTTTGAACCGATAATTAATTTTGCCGCAGAGAATAAAATAAAACTGGCGGTTAATCCGGGGCATGACCAACTGAGTAAAGACCTGGACGCGTTAAAAAGAGTGCTGGGCAAGATCGATATTTTATTGGTAAATCAGGAAGAAGCTAGTTTGATAAGCGGTGTTGATTTCAAGAATGAGGCGGAACTTTTTAAAAAATTTGATGAACTAGTGCCGGGTATCGCTGTGATGAGCAAAGGAAAAGAGGGGGTGGCGGTCTCGGATGGCAAGAGCATTTACCGCGCCGGGATCCCGGAGTCCGGCTATGTTGACCGGACGGGCTCGGGCGACGCTTTCGGTTCGGGTTTCGTGGCCACAATAATTCGCGGCGGCTCAATTGCCGAAGCAATACAGCTGGGCGCGGCTAACGCCACCGCTACCATTCAGAGCCTGGGCGCTAAAACCGGTTTGCTGAAAAAAGGAGACTGGGGGCCGTGGGAAAA
>CAZOGP010000005.1:19220-23170 GCA_964579775.1 uncultured Candidatus Saccharibacteria bacterium
CGATAGTCCAGTGTATGGGACGGATAAAAATTCGGTTTAACTTCGTATGATGCAAAAGATTCAAACAGAGAATTTTAGTAGGGGCATAAGAGATCAGGAAAAATACGATTTTACCATTGATGCCGACGGTGTTTATCTGATTGTTTTTTCCGCGCGCTGTAAAAACTGGTTGCAAAATTTCAGGCGATTATTTGATGACGATGATTTAGCGTTGCAAGTAGATGATTATTTGTTTGCCGAAGTTAAGGGCAAAAAACGGGAATTTTCCAGTGCCGGTTCCTGGAATGGTAATGAATTGAAAGGGAGGACGAAAGACATTTTTGTCATTCTACCTTTAAAAAAAGGCGTTCACAGTATTAAATTTTGGGCTGGCGGTCAGCCATTTTTGGAGAAAGTCGAAATTTATAAAATAGGTATTTTTGGTAGTGGAGAAATAGATCTTGTGAAGCCGGACTCCATAAAATTTAGCGGTTTTAGAGATGTGATATTTAAGAATTTACTAGTGAGCGATTTGATGGTTAAGGCGAAGGCCGAAAAGAGCGACAGATTAGAATTAAAAATAGACGGTAAAACACAATTAAATCCTAAATATAAAAGATACGCTAAGTGGTTCTGGTACGGGCAGGAATTGCAAGGCGCTGTGAAAGAATATAAAGCGTCGTATTGCTTTGAGGGCGGCATTCATTCTTTGGAATTTCGCGGACAAGGCCAGCCGAAGATAGAATCTATTATTTTTGAACTTAAAGATCAATCGTTAAGATTTAAAATCGGGAAAATTAGGCTTTATAAAGATATTACACCATCGGATATTATAAATTTGCGTTCGATTGCATTTGAAAAAGATAGCGAGATTATAACTCAATTAAAAGATGGTGATGAAGTCGAAATAACCAATGAAAGAGTAGTTGGGGAATACATAGGGACATTACTAACAGATATTTGGCACGAAGTTTCTTATAAAGATAAAAAGGGATTCGTCTTATCGTCTTTTATTGAAATTGAGGGTCAAGAAAGAGAAAAAATTATTGATCTGATAAAAGAAAAATGTCGACAACATGATATTGACGCCAATATAATGTTAGCGATTGCCGGTCGAGAGTCTCACTATAAACCTTTTGCTCGTTCTGACGAATACAGGCGTGGAATTTTTCAACTTGGGGCAGGCGCGGTGATAGACGTAGAGATTACTGACCCTTATGATTTTTTTCAAAATATAGATGGCGGCGTCAGATACTATAAAATAATAGAAAAACAATTTACGGGTCGCGGTAACATATTGGAATGGCGGTTGCTCGCTTGGCACGATGGGCCAGCAGTTACCCGTAAGAAAAAAACCATAAATTACGACGAACTTTCGCCGAGAGCAAGAGGCTTTTTAAAAAATGTTTTAGAAAATTATAAAAGGAAAGATTGGTTTCATATAAGTTTCTTGCCATTATCAATATTAATTGTTATTTTTGGTTTTCTGACTGCTTACTCTTTCCAACCGGACCAAAAATATGCCGACGTGGGATATTCTCTGGGGCAAATTGTAAGCTCGATTCCCGAATCAGAAAATAAAGACGCAAGTTTATATTCGGAAAAAACTCCTTCTTTTCCAGAGGTATTTTTGGATAGAGAAAACAATGAAGTGGTTTTTATTAATTCGGATAAAACAGAAGTTGGTCGGATTGAGGTTAAATTGTTGAATCTGGACGGTGTTTTTGAAACGCCGCCGGATTTTATTGAGATTACAGGTAGAAATTCAACTTTTATCGAACCGCAGTATTTAGAGTATCCTAAAAATGTTTTTTATTTTTTCGCGGCGACATCCGCGACCTGCGGCGCGAATAATTGCACTTTTGCCTTTTTTCGTTTTGATTCAAACAATGAAAAATTAGAACTTATCAGTCAAACGCTTTTCGGCGGGATAAGGGCGTTATATTTATCGCCGAATTTTCAAAAACTGGCTTTGTTCGCAACCGATCATGGCGGCGTCGCAGCCGAAGATGATCATATTTGTATTTTCGACCTACCCAACTTTAAGAAGCAGGATATCGATGATTATTTTGATTGGAAATTCAACGATCATTATATTGAAAAATTTTTATGGAAAAACGACAATGAGATCGAATTTACAGTTCGGTATTCAAAAGTTCCGGATCCAATAGCGAAAAGAACAATTTGGTTGTATAATATAGAAGAGGGGAAAAGCAGGGAAGTTAAAAGCGAGCTATTTGATTTGAACATGAGTGGTTAAATAAGATTTTCAGAAGTCCGACTTTGGAAGACTTAATTATAAAATAATTAATAGTACGATAGTCCAGTGTATGGGACTATCAAAAATTATGATGTCACCAATCCAAAAAATCGCGATGTTATTGCGCGCGCCGGAGGAAGTGCTGGCGGAAGTTTTTGGCCAGATGGAAAAATTAACCGGCCGGACCGGCGTGGCGGATAAAATTTTTCAGGAGAACCAGGCTATCGTCGCGCAAAAGCTGGGGGAGCTGGGCGTGGCAGAAGAAAAAGCCGACGCGGCTTTTGTTGAGGCGGAAATTTTAAAAAAGACCAAGGCGACCGACGAAGCCTTTTTTGAGTTTTTAGGCCGGCCGGATTTTTCTTCTTCGGCCGACTGCCAAAAAATGGTGGATTTGGTGCGGCAAGTTAAAAATGGGCCGGTTAAGGGATTTTTTATCAAAGAAGAAAAACTGAAAAGCTTTCTCTTTTTAAATCCGCCCAAGAATATTTTAAACGCGTTGGGTTATAATAAAGTGGAGGAGGCGTTGGCCAAGGAAGACCTGTACGAATTATATGCGGCCCTGCGGTTCGTGGAAAGCGAGCACTGGCTGAACGAAGTTTTTTTCCGGCCGTATAACGATCTGATCGCCGATAATTTTGAAGAGCGGGAAATAAAGGTTCAGGTATTGTCGCCCAAATGGGAAGCCATCGGCGCCAAATTCGTCGGCAAAAAATTGCACAATATCAGCCACTTAAAAGAAGTCGGCCTGGTGTTTTTGATCCCGATGAAAAAGGAGAATTTTGTCGGCCAAACCTTAGAAACTTTTAGTTTAGTTTTGCATTATCTGCACGAGATCGATTTTTACTGTCGTCTGTTCAGAAAATACGCGGTTGCTCCAAATTTTGGCTCAAACTTGGTGAAGCTGGTTTCCGGGCAGGTCTTGTCTTCTTTTTTGCCTAAAGAAGGGATGAGTTGGCGAATTATCCAGCGGTATCTGGCCAAGAGCGACCCGCAAGACCCGCGGCTTTTTGAGCCGCACGTGAATCCGGAAACCGTGCACTGGCTTAAGGCCGAAAAAGAGATGGACGAGCTGGCGGTTAAAAATCCGCAATTGAAACTTGATTTTTGGCGCGGCATAGATGATTTTGCCGGCGAAGTTTTTCCGGCCGGTAAGAAAGGGGAAGAAGTCGTCAGTTTTGACTTGCTGGACAACCTGATTTCTCTGACGCACGGGGGGTTGGGCAAATATCTTTATCACCAGCAGGAGGCGCTTTGGAATAAAATTTTCATTGAATTTATGGGGGAAGAAAAATTGGAGGAGATGTTGGTGGAAAATATTGATAAGGGATTTATTGGGTTGAAATGACAAATTTCCAATAACCAATGACAAATAAAATCCCAATGTCCAATGTCAAAACTTTGAATTTTGGATTTTGTCATTGATTTGTCATTAGAAATTAGGATTTAGTCATTTATTGTAAGGCTTTATTTTTTAAATTTACTTTATGAATCCACGTAGTATTTTAAAAAGTGCGCAAGTTGGCCGCTACGCTCTTGGCGCGTTCAATTTTTCCACCGCCGAGGTTTTAAAGGCGATAGTGGCGGCGGCCAGAGATCTAAAATCGCCGATAATCGTGGCCACCTCCGAGGGTGAAGGAAATTTTTTTGGCCTACGCGAGGCGGCGGCGCTGGTGGATGCCTGGCGTCACGCCACGGGCTTGCCGATAATTTT
>CAZOGP010000006.1:0-19823 GCA_964579775.1 uncultured Candidatus Saccharibacteria bacterium
CGGCGACCTTTGTCTAATTCTAACACTTATATTTTAATTTATAGCATTATGGAAAAATTTAATTTTATTAGAAAAAATTTATTGGCCGTGATTTTATTTTTTTATTTTATTATCGCTTCAGCCGGCATCTTTTTTAATTTTTCCTTGTTTAACACCACGGGCGACGAGGCGCCGCTATTGTCCGCTACTTTAAAAATGATCGCGGACGGAAGCTTCCGGCCGGATTATCCGTCATTTTATCATCTGGGCCTGGGCGCTTATTTATATTTGCCGTTTTTCTTGGTTGCATTGGCCGCTCTGCGCCTTTCCGGCCTGTTCCCCACGACTGAAGCTTTAAAACAATTCGGCCAGGTGGAATTCGCCAAATTTTTGCCTTTAGGCAGGTTTATTTCGGTTTTAATCGGCGCGGCCTGCCTTTATCTATTATATAAAATTTGCGAAAAACTGTTCGCCAACAGAAAAATTTCCCTGTTGGCCGTTTTTTTCTTATCTTCCAGCCTGTTGTTCGTGCAAACATCGCATTTCTCCAGAATTTGGCTGCCGCAAATTTTGACCGTTTTACTGGCCATGTATTTTATTTTAGATTTATACCAAGCGCCCAGTATTAAATTGAAGCATTACCTTTTAAGCGGCTTGGGCGTGGGTTTGGCTTTCGGCACGCACGTGGTGGGCGCGTTTATTTATTTATCATTTTTATTGGCGCATTATTTTAAAAATAGCGGCCAAAAATTATCCAAAATATTTTTAAATAATTATTTTTGGCTGGCCAACTTAACTTTCGCCTTGATTTACGTACTGGTATATTTTTTAAATACCTACGGCTTTACCCATTATCTGGGCGGGCTGTTGCCCGACGCCACCAAAATGCTTAATCTGTCGGAATCCATCGCGCCGCTGGTTGGACGCGCGCCGGCCATGGCCGACCCGGGCTCGACCACTATCACCAAATCAATTATTTATTATTTAAGCTCGCTTTGGTATTACGAGCCGCTATTGCTCATCGGTTCTTTGTTCGGCGCGGCAATATTATCCATTAAACAAAGAAAAATATTTTTAATTATATTTTCTTTCGCGGCTGTGTATTTTTTGGCCATAAGCTCAATCAGCATTAAAATCGCCCGTTATTTATTGCCTATTTTCCCGGTGCTGGCGATTTTTTCCGCGTATGGCTGGTTTTGGCTTTTAGAAAATGTAAAATACAAAAAGCTAATCGGCGCCCTGCTGGCCGCTTGGTGCCTGGCCTCGCTTTACGCGCCGCTACTTTGGGATTATAAATTTCTTCTGCCTTCAAGCCGCTTATCCGCCGCCAATTGGATTTATAATAATCTATCTTCCGATAAAAGCATAATAAATTTTGACGGGCATCTTGAATTAAATGAAAATCTTGAGACTTTAATTGACATGAAAAAATACACGCCGTTTTACACGCAAAAGCGCGCTTATTTATTAAATTCAAGCCGGGAAATTCTGCCCAAGCCCAATTATTATATTTTTTCCTATCTGCATTATAAAGAATTGGCGCCCGAAGTGGTTAATAAAAAATACGATTATCTGCTAATCAGCTGGCTTGACCTAAAAGACCGAGCCTATTGGCTTAATCAGCTGGAAAAAATAAATTTAACTGCGGCCAACTTGGTTTTACTAAAAAGGTTTCCGGCCGACGCCACCGATGATGATATCGGCGCTGACTTGGGAGACAATCTGGAGGCGCCGCTAATTAATTTATGGAAATTTAAGCAAAACGGGCCGATAGTCGATATTTATGAAATAAACTATGGCAATAGAGCAAAATAAAATTAAAGTCTTGTTCGCCATCGGCAACCTTAACGTCGGCGGCGCGGAAAAATTAGTCCTCAACCAGATAAAAAATTTAGACCGCGATAAATTCGCTCCGGTTTTATGCACTTTGTTTCCGGCCGATAAAAACAACTATTTAAGTGAAGCCGGAGAATTAAAAGACGTTAAATACCAACAATTTTTTTTCCGCGGGCCATGGGATGCTGTTAGCTGGCTTAAGGTTTTTTTATTTTTGCGCCGCGAAAATTTTGACGTTTTGTGCTGCCACCTGTTTGAAGCCAATTTTATTATCCGCCTGTTAAACTTATTTGTTGGAGTTAAAACGGTTTTTATTTTTGAGCATAACATTTATTGGAAAAAGCCGGGTTGGAAAATTATTGCCGACCGCGCTCTGGCCAAAAAAACCGCGAAAATTTTCGTGGATTCGCAAGCCATACTTGATTTTACCGCCAAGCAAGAAAAAATCAGTCCGGACAGATTCGCCATTTTGCCTTACCCCATTGAACTGGCCGAGGAGCTGGAATTAAATAAGGAAAAAATTAAGGCCGGCTTAGGCCTGCCAGCCGATAGTTTGGTTATCGGTTCGGTAGCCAGATTTGTAGAACAAAAAGGGCAAATTTATTTAATTCGCGCGGCGGAAAAAATCTTAAAACAAACCAACGCTAAAATTTATTTTTTGTTGGTCGGCTACGGCCATAAAGAAGCGGAGTTAAAAAAATTGATTGCTGATTTAGGCCTTGAGTCCAGAGTTATTTTGAGCCCGGCCAAAGACATAAAAGAAGTTTTGCCCATTTTGGATATTTACGTGATTTCCTCGCTTTGGGAAGGCCAGCCCATCGCCATGCTGGAGGCCATGGCGGCCGGTTTGCCGGTAGTGGCCACTAGAGTCGGCGGCATTCCGGAAATTATGTTTGACGGGGAAAACGGCCTGTTAGCCGAGGCTAAAGATGAAAATTCATTGGCTGAAAAAATTTTAAAATTGGCGGAAAATCAAGAGCTGCGCCTTAGGCTGGGGCAGGCGGCTAAACGGACCGCGGAGAATTTTAGCCTGCCGATTTATATCAGAAAATTGGAAAAATATTTTATTGATGGATACGGGCCGACGCGATAGACTTATCCATGCATCCGCCGCGGCATTTCTTTTTTAAAAAATGGCAAGGCGGTGCATAACCAGGACAGGGAATTGATTAAAGACGTCAACACGATTCCCTTTCCGGCGCGCGAACTTTATCCGCTTTCCAGCTATGAAATGTATCTCAAAGACCGCAAAGCGACCAATATTATTACCAGCCGCGACTGCCCTTTTGAATGCATTTTTTGCTTTAATATGGCCGGCCGAACCTATCGCCCGCGCAGCGCGGAAAATGTTTTGGCCGAACTGTCGATGTTAAGGGAAAAATACGGCTTTCGGGCTTTTAGCATCTATGATGACAATTTTACCATAAACAAACAGCGTTTTGTTTTATTGAAAAAATCGTGCCGGACGACGTCCAATTCATGTGCGTCACGCCCATGCCCAATACCGAACTTTGGCGCATGGTGGCGGAGCAGGGCTATCTCCTTGACGCGAACATTGATTACACCAGGCTGAAAAACGCGGTCTACGGCACGGAAAATTTTACCAAAGAAGAATTGGATAATTTCGCGAAGGAGGCGCGGCAGCGTTACCGGCGAGCGAAAATAAAGTACATGCTTAAGCGCCCGTTTTCCGCTTCCGTCAGAAAATATTTTAACGAAAAAGCAAGAAGCCTGCTGCCCAATAAACTAAAAAGATTTGTTAGAAAAATTCAGCTATTTTTTACGTTAATACCTATAGGATTGTTTCATTTTTGCGCTTAATTCCTAAATTTCACTTTGACTACACCGCCAAATGGCTTTATAGCAAGCGGACTATGGCTAAATTGCTAAAGAAAAGCGGCTGGCAGCCGGAAAAAATAATTAATTTTGGCTCTTATCCGTCTAAATTATTGCCATTTAATTTTTTAAGGCAGCGAGTATTAGCGGTCGCGGTTAAACCTAACTTATGCGAATAGAGAATGAAAAAAAAATAAAAGTCGCCCTGATGAGTTATTCCATGGACAATCGAAAGGCTAAGGGCACGGCGCTGTATACCAGAAAATTAATTGAAAATATACTGGATGATAAACGGTTTGATTTTTATCTGGTCCATTACGATAAAGTTGACGACCCGCTTTACGGCCGGGCTAAAGAAATTATCATGCCGAATATTAAATTGCCATACGGTTCTCATTTTGTTTCGCAGATGTTATTTTTTTGGCAGTATAGAAAAAATAAATTTGACCTCATCCATTGGTTTCAGCCGCGTGTTTATCCATTTTTTTGGTTGGCACCGGCTAAAAAAATAGTTATTACTACTCATGGGGCGGGAGATATTACCGCGCCGGGCCCGTTCGTTTTTTCCCGCGAGGTATTTAATTTTATCTTAACTAAATTTATCCGTAAAGTTGATGCTATCATAGCCGTGTCAAAATACGGTTTTGAAGAAATCGCGAAATACTACCGTGCGCCTCACGAGAATATTTTTTTTACTTATAACGGCGGCGGTGAAGATTTTAAAGTTATTCCTAAGACCGTGGCGTGGCAGGTAATTTTTAAGAAATATGGCGTCGGCCAGCCTTTTATTTTAGGAATGGCCAGGCATTTGCCTCATAAAAATGTTACTGGTCTGATAAGCGCTTATAAAATTTTCAGGGATAAATATAACAGAGGCGAAAAATTAGTTATTGTGGGTTCGCGCGATTTTGATACGGAAAAAATTTTTAGGCTAGCCGATAAGTCCGGCTATAAAAGCGATATAATTTTCATTGATTATGTTGAAGCTGATGATTTGAATAGTCTTTACTCGGCGGCTGATTTGCTAATTTTTCCGTCATTGGTGGAAGGCTTCGGATTACCGGTGATAGAGGCGATGGCTTCAGGTACTCCGGTTATTACCTCCAATACCACTTCGCTACCCGAGGTCTCCGGAGAGGCGGCAATACTCGTGGATCCTTATGACGTTGAGAAAATAGCCGAGGCCACAAATAAAGTTTTAACCGATGAAAATTTAAAAAATAATTTAATAAAAAAAGGTCTCGCCTGGTCCCGTAAATTTAATTGGCGGCAAACTTCGGAGCAAACTATGAAAATTTATTTTAAATTACTCGAAAGAATTTAAGCCTATGAAACTGATTTATATAGCCAATGTCTATCTTCCCGGCGTCTGGGCGCACAGCATCCAGGTAATGAAAATGTGCGAAGCCTTCGCGGCCAACGGTCTGGAAGTTGAGCTTTTGACCGGACTCAAGCGCGAAAGCGATGAAAAAATTTTTGCTTACTATAATGTAAGAAAAAAATTTAAGATTACCAAAATTTCATATTTTGACTTATCAGACAGAGGCGCCGGCAAATTGAATTTTTTATTAAGGACATTAAGCTACTTGTTATTCGCCAAGCTGTATTTAATCGGCAAAGGCGCGGGCATATTGTATTTTCGCACTCATTTGGCCGGCTTGTTTTTCTCCAACTATTATTTGGAAGTGCACCAATTGCCGGAAAAAATAAAATATTGGCATAAATTGGCGTTTAAAAAAGCTAAAAAATTGGTGGTTTTGACCAAATATTTAAAACAAGAATTAATGGCCATTGGCGTAAGCGAAGATAAGATTATAATCGCCGCGGACGCAGTTGATTTGGCTGAATTTGAAACCAACCTAACTCCAGAGCAAGCTAGGCGACGGTTATCTTTGCCGGAAAAAGAAAAAATAATCGCTTACTGCGGAAATTTCACTTTTCATAAATGGAAAGGTGTTGACGTACTGTTAGCGTCGTTAAAATTCCTTAAAGGAGTGACCTGTCTTTTGGTGGGCGGCTATCCGGCGGAAATAGATAAACTAAAAGAGCTGTCGGGCGGCGCCAAGCTAATTATAACCGGACAGAAAGCCCATAATGAAGTGCCGCTTTATTTGCAGGCCGCTGACATTTTGATATTACCTAACAAGCAAGGCGATAAAACTTCCGCCTATTACACTTCGCCGCTTAAACTGTTTGAATACATGGCCAGCCAAAAGCCGGTCGTGGCTTCGGATTTGCCTTCTTTAAGGGAGATATTAAGTGAAACCAACGCCGTTCTGGTTGAACCTGATAATCCGAAAGCTTTGGCTGCCGGCATAAAGCGGGTTTTGGAAGACGGCCAATTGGCCGGCTCTCTGGCGCGCCAAGCTTATGGTGATGCGCAAAATTACACCTGGCAAAAAAGAGCGGAAAAAATCTTGACTTAAGCTGGGCAAATCGCTAGAGTTATGTTATAAATTAAATACCATTTACCTATATTATGGATAATATTGAATTAAGTTTAATCGTGCCTTGCTACAATGAATCGCCCAAGCTGGAAAGAAATTTGGTTAGGCTGAAAGAGGTGCTGAATTCGCTGGCTTATCAGTCGGAAATTATTATTATTGATGACGCTAGTTCCAATAATTCGGTTGAAATTATTAGCCGTTTTTTAGAGGCGAACCAGGCTGACAATATTAAATTCATTAAGCATGAAAAAAATAAAGGCAGGGGCGGCACGGTGAACGATGGGATAAAATCGGCGCGGGGCAAAATTTGCGGTTTTGTTGATATTGATTTTTCCACCAGCCCTTGGTATATCCCGGCTTTGGTTATGGAAATTAATAACGGCGCCGACGTAGCCATCGGGCAAAGAATTTATAAATTAAAATTTAAAGTTTTGCATCGCTGGATTTTAAGCAAAGGTTATAAATTTTTAGTCAAATTGTTTCTGGGCGCTGATTTGGGCGACACCGAATCCGGCTGTAAATTTTTTAATCGAGATAAAATTATTCCGATATTGGATTTAGTGCGCGACGAAAAATGGTTTTGGGACACGGAAATAATCGCGCGTTCACGCCTGGCCGGCTTGAAAATCAAAGAATTGCCCACGGTCTTTA
This sequence comes from uncultured Candidatus Saccharibacteria bacterium, assembly GCA_964579775.1. Taxonomy (GTDB): domain Bacteria; phylum Patescibacteriota; class Minisyncoccia; order Portnoybacterales; family GWB1-42-6; genus UBA8475. The sequence goes on from CAZOGP010000006.1 coordinate 6,750, forward strand.
TCAGGGAATCGCTCTATTCCACGGTAAAAATTTTTAAAGATTCCTGGAGGTATTTAATAAACCTAATTAAATTCAGCTGGCGGATAAGAAGAATTAATTCAAACAGATGAAAGTATTGCTAATCGCGCCTTCGCAAAAGCAAATCTACGGGGGAAATATCGCCCCGCCTTATCCGCCCTTAGGCCTATTGCTAATCGGCGCGGTTTTAAAACAAGCGGGCCATGAAGTTAAATTCGTTGATATCGATGCCCAGCGTTATACTGACGCTAGGCTGGTGGAATTATTAATAAGCTTTCGGCCCGATTTGGTTTGCCTGACCTGCGTTACCCCGACTTTTAGCGCCGCTTGCCGAGCGGCCGCCACAGTAAAGGGGAATAGCTCGGCCAAGGTAGTGTTGGGCGGAGTCCATCCGACCATCGCGCCGGAGCAATGCATAAAAGAAAAAGACATAGATTTTTTGGTGGTAGGGGAAGGGGAGCAAACCATGAGTGAACTGGCCGATAGTCTGGCCTCGGGCGAAGCCGATTATGGAAAAATAAAAGGCCTTTGGTCAAAAATCGGCGGAGAAATTATCAAGGGAGAACCAAGGCCGCTGATTGAAAATTTGGACGAGCTGCCCTGGCCGGCCTGGGAGCTGGTTAACGACTTAAACGATTACCAGGCGCCCGACGCCTTGCGCCGGCCGATCATGTCCATTATGACGACGCGGGGCTGCCCTTTCGGCTGCACTTACTGCGTTTCCAAACAGATTTTCGGCCGGCGCTACCGAGCGCGCTCCAAGGAATCACTGCTTAACGAAATAAAATATTACATTAAAAATTTCGGCGTTAAGGAACTTCATATCATGGACGACGTTTTTACGCTGGATAAAGCCAGGACCATTGAAATCTGCCGCGCCATCCAAGCGGGCAAATTCGATTTAACCCTGTCGTTCGCCAACGGCATCCGCGCCGACAGCGTGGACGAAGAATTGCTAAAAGTTTTAAAAGACACCGGCTTTCAGGATTTGGGTTTTGGCGTGGAGACCGGAGACGAGGAAATATTAAAATCCATCAAGAAAAATTCCACCAAAAGCGACATGCGCCGCGCCTTTAAATTAGCCAAACAATTCGCCTTTAATACCTGGGGATTTTTTATGATCGGCTTGCCGGGCGAAACCGGAGAAACCATTAAAAAAACCATTGACTTCGCCATTGAACTTGACCCGGATTTCGCCAAATTTCTGATTTTAAAGCCGTTTCCCGGCAGTGAAGTTTTTAATAAATTGAACAGCCAAGGCTTGATCAAAGATTTTAATTACGATAATTACGGCGTTTATACCGCGCCGGTGCACGAATTTCCCGGTTTAAGCGCGAAAGATATGCTTAAATGGCAGCGCCGAGCCTACTTGAAATTTTATTTAAGGCCGAAAAAAATATTTAAGCATTTAGTAAAAATAAAAAGTTGGACGCAATTAAAAGCTAACTTGATGATGATAAAGTTTTTAATCAACAGAATTTTTACCTAAAACATTGCCATGGATAGAATTATAAAAAAAATTTTTGGTTATCCGCGGTTTTATGATTTTTGCCAGTTGGTTTTAGAGGGGGACTACTCATCGGTTATAACCCGAACCGTAAACGCCGGCCAAGAAGAAAAAATTCTTGATATCGGCTGCGGCACCGGTTATTTTTCACAATTTTTTAATTATAATTACGCCGGAGTGGATTTAAATGAAAGATATGTTAATTTCGCCAAAAGATACCAAAATGAAATAAAAAATTTTTACGTGATGGACGCGAAAAAGATCAGTTTTCCGGACAAGAGCTTTGACAAAATAATTTTAGTAAATTTTATCCATCATTTAGCCGATTCGGAATTGGAATTAGTTTTAAAAGAAGCTCAAAGATTGGCGAAAAAAGAAATTTTTATTTTTGACATGGACATCGAACGGCTGAATTTTTTAACCCCGCGCTTATTGTCTCTGGATAATGGAAAATTTATCAGGCCGCTTGAGCGCCAGATAGCTTTAATCGGCGGAATTTTAAAAATAAAAAAAAGCTTTACTTTTAAGGCTCCAAGAAATTTAATAATGCATAGCGCGATTATTTGTTAATTTAAACTTTTAAGAATATGCCCAAACATAACGAATACATTGTTTTCGGCGCGCCTTATATCGGCCGCCAGGAAATCGCCGAGATGGCAAAAACTTTAAAATCAGGCTGGATTGGCACCGGGCCGAAAACGGCCAAATTTGAAAAATTGGTTAGCGATTACGTAGGCGCGAAATTCGGTTTGGCCTTAAATTCCTGCACCGCGGGACTGCATCTATCTTTGCTGGTTTGCGGCATCGGTCCCGGCGACGAGGTCATTACCACGCCTTTGACTTTTTGCGCCACGGCCAATGTCATTATCCACGCCGGCGCCACGCCGGTATTCGCGGACGTGGACAGGAGCAGTATGAATATTGACCCGGCAAAAATAGAAAAAGCCGTTACCAAAAAAACTAAAGCCATCATGCCGGTGCACCTGGCCGGCCGCCCCTGCGAGATGGACGAGATAATGCGGATTGCCAAAAAGCATAAACTTTTCGTGATAGAAGACGCGGCCCAAGCTTTAGGCTCCGAGTATAAAGGCAGAAAAATAGGCCAAATAGCCGATTTAACCTGCTTTAGCTTTTATGTTACAAAAAATATTATTACCGGCGAGGGCGGCATGATCACCACCAACCGCCGGGATTTTGCCGATAAAATAAAAATTTATGCCTTGCACGGCATGTCCAAAGACGCCTGGAAGCGCTATTCCGACGACGGCTACAAGCATTACCAAGTAGTTTTCCCGGGCTATAAATATAACTTAACTGATATGCAGGCTTCATTAGGCATTCATCAGATAAAGAGCATTGCCAAGTTTGATAAAATCAGGCAAAAAACATGGGATACGTACAATCGCGCTTTTGCCGATTTGCCGGTTATCTTGCCCGCGCCTTTCGCCGCCGATACTCGCCATAATAAGCACTTATATACCTTATTGATTGATAAAAAGAAATGCGGCATAAGCCGCGACGCTTTTATGCTGGAGCTCCACCGCCGCGGCGTGGGCACGGGCGTTCATTTTTTGCCCCTGCACTTGCACGAATATTACCGTCGGCGCTTCGGCTATAAGAGAGGCGATTATCCCAATGCTGAATATATTGGCGAAAGGACCGTTTCCTTGCCGCTTTCAGCCAAACTTAGCCAATCAGAGGTAGCAAAGATTATTAAGACAGTAAGAGGGGTAATTATTGAAAGCAAAAAATAAAAATTATTACTATGTTAAAAATTCTTATGAATTTTAAAAATTTTATCAAAGAACACCTGGTGATAATAATTTTGGCTTTTTCGCTGACAGCCTTAATCTTTGCTCCGCTCCTGGCTTTTCCTCCGGCGGCCGGGAAAGAGTATCAGGGCATTAACATCAATTGGTTCGGCACTGACGCTCATTTTTATTTAACCAGAGGGAAAGAAGCTTTAGCGGGGCATGGTTTAGGCAGTCCGGTTTTGCGGGAAGGGAAGAATAACGCGGATATGTATCTTTCTTACAGCGACTACATTCTAACGGCCCCGGTAAAATTATTGGGCTTGGCGGATAAAGTAAATATAGTGACTCTGTACAATATTTATAATTTTATTGGCGTATTTTTCTTGATTTTGCTGATTTATTTTTTCGTCTTGCAATTATCAGGCAATAAGCTGTTAGCCGCCGCCGCCGCTTTATTCGCGGTTGGCGGCTACTCCATCATCTACCGTAAAACTTTATTTTACGACGATTTTAATATTTACGCGCGCGTCATTTATCCTTATGTAAGTTCCATCGTCCTGTTTTCATACTTGAATTTGCTCCTTAAGAGCTTAAGGTCGGAGGGATTAAAATATAAAATTTCTGCCGGAATAATTTTCGGCTCGATGTTTTATGTTTATTTTTACACCTGGTCATTCGTTTTGGCCCTTAACGCCATCTTATTTTTGATTTTTATTTTCAAAAAAGAGTTTTCCTCAGTAAAAAAGATTTTGCTGATAAGTACTATCGGCTTGGCGCTCGGTTCGTTTAATTTAATCAGATTATTTTTACGTTTTATTTCCCATGACGAAATAGACAAGCAAATCGCTTATCATATTTGGACGCAATATGGCCACCGGTTTATATTTAGCAAGATTGGCTTTTTGACTATGGCTATTTTTGCCGCGTTTTTTTATAAGCGTAGAAGCGACCGGAATTTGCCGCTTATCTTGGCGATAATCTTGGCCGGCTGGGTGGCTCTTAACCAGCAGATTATTTCCGGCGTTATCTTGGGTTATGCCCATTATTATTTTTACTTTATTGTCCCTTTGTCGGTGGTTGTGAGTTTCTACATGGTCTGGCAATTGATAAAAAGCGAAAAACTGAAAAAATATTTATTCATGCTGATAATCGCCATAGTCTTTATTAATACCGCCGGCGGTCAATATAAATCTTTTTGGTCAACTCTTGGAATTAAAAAATATGAACAGAATTTTCGCACCGTAATTGACGTATTGAATCGCGACCAAAAGCCGGGGGTGATTTTTGCGAATCAAGCCAATCAGTATTTATTTACGATTTATACGCCGCACGATTTATTTTGGCAGCCCATAGCATCGTTGAGCCGAATACCGATAGAGAGATTTAAAGACGCGTTGTTTGTTTATACCTATTTTAATAAAGAAGCCAGGAATAATTTTAACGGTTATCTTAACGAGGTGGCTAACGTTAAGGAAGTAAAAGGCTCATATTACAGGCTGCTGTTTCGTAATCTTGAAGGTTTTTGGTCTGGTTTTGATTTTTATACTTATATGGATAAAATAGCCAAGGGCGATGAAGAATTAATCCGGAAGCGGCCGGCCGTAATTAGCCGGTTAAGCGAAGAATACTCGGAAAAATTATTGAATGATAATAAGGGCATTAATAAGCTTTTGAGGGAATACGGAGTTAATTATATTGTTTGGGATAAAAATTTAGATCCAAAATGGGATCTTAGCCCGATACAAGGCCTTGAGCAGATCGCCAATTATAATAATATTTATCTCTATAAAATAAATTAATTCAGCCATAAAAAAACTCGCCGTGATTAAGGCGAGTTTTTTGTTATTTAAAATTTATTTTTTCGCCACTCTTTTCATCAAACTCTCCAGCTCAACGGCCAAATTGCGCGCGTCAAGCTCGCGGGCCCGTTTTTGCCCGGCTTCACCCAATCGCTTGGCCAGTTCTTTATCGTTAATTAGGCGGGCGATTTGTTTGGCTAAATCATTGATGTCGTCCTGGCGGAAAGTGGCGGCGCCGGCTCCGGCAATCCAGGCGAAAGCCGTTTCCGCCGGCACCAAGCAGGGTGTATTGATGGCCATGGCTTCCAAGAGCTGGACCGAGGAAATATCCGGCCGCCATTGCGGCGTAATGCAGACGTCGCATTCTTGAAAATTGCGCATCAGCCCTTCCCGCCCCAGCCAGCCGGTAAACTCCACTAAATCGCTCGCCCCTGAGTCCGGCGCGATTTTTTTTAAATTTTCCAAATTTGGCCCGTCGCCGCCGACCACCAGTTTAAAAGGAAATTTGCCCTTAAGCAGAGCGGCCGCCTGGATTACATTATCAAACCTTTTTTCCGGCACTAATCGGCCGGCGCAGAAGGCCTGAAAGATGCCGGTTGGTTTTTTCGCTTGGGCGGCCCGGGCGTAACGCTCGGTTTCGGCAATGTCCACGAAGTCGGGCATGGCCAGGCTCGCGCCGCGCTTTAAGCCGAAGGCGAAATAATTTTTTTCCATCACCGGCGAAGTGAAAATAAAATAATCGATTGAATTGGCCAGGCGCGAGCCCAGATTTTTTTCCAGCCGAAAGCGGACTTTTTGCTTTAAGCTCGTAAAAAACTTGGGCGAAAACGGCGGCCAGCTCACTAGTTCGCGGTTGAAAAAAGCGATTACCGGCACTTGGCCGCCAAGAGTGCGGTAGAGGCCGCCACCGTAGAGGAAATGCCCTTCAATATGGAATAAATCGGTGTTGGCAGAATGTTTTTTTAAAATTTTATAAATTTGCCGCTGGATATTTATCAGACTTTTTTTGGCAATGGATTCTTCAATAACCTGGCAGGGAAGCGTTGCTGGCAGCTTGTTGATTTCCGAGAACACGGTGATAAGTTTAATCTCATGGCCAAGTTGGCTTAGAGTTTTGATTTTTAAATATAAATCCGGGTTAGAGCCGCCTTTATCCAAATTTAATTTAGTGGCAACGAAAGTTATGCGCATAAAATTTTTTAAACGCCGATTAGAGCGCGGAAGCCGTTCCAATATTTTTTAATGTCGTTAAAGCTTCTGATTTTTAAAAGTTTAGCAAAAATGTAGCGCGGGCGCAAATGAAACTTAACGAAGGCATAGCGCCTGATATCAGCGAGCTATTTAATAAATCAGAATCATGCACCTTTGCCTCAAAGCCGGCTTTTTCCAAAACCGCACCCAAGTATAAAAGCTCAAGGGGCGGCAAGGCCGCGCCGATTTTTTCCAATCCCTTGCCGTAGTGCGCCTCCATGGGCAGGGGAGGATAAATTAAAAGGATTTTTTTTATCATAAAAGCTTGGCGCCTTATTTTACCGAAACTTTCATTAACAGCGTGGCTAAAGGCAGTTGGGAAATAAGCTTGGAAGTGCCGACCAAGCTTTGGCCGTGCCGTTTAACGCTTTTGGCGATAATATCTTTTTGTTCGCTGGTATGTTCAAGCTTGACTTTTTCTTTAATTTTTTTGACCTGGCCAAACGGCAGAGCGTTGGCGTGGTATTCGGCAATGTTAAAATTAAAGTCAAGTTCGTACGATTTATCCGTATTCAAAAGTTCGGTTAAAAGCGAGCTTTGAAAAGTTTTTAGTTCATTTAAAAATTCAAAAACATGCGGCTGCGCCGTGGAGACTGGCTCTTTTTGCCTGATTAGTTCAGCGGCATGTTGATAAGCGGACTCGACCAGCAAATCCATAAATTTAAAAAAGGCTGAAGTTTTATATTTAAAAATCAGGTTGGCGCCAGCCTCGCCGTTTTTGTATTTTTCCAAAACGCTCGGCTGTTTGATAAATTCTAAAATTTCTTCCGGCGAGTTATATAGCTCGCTTTTGGTTTCCCTGATAAATTCATCGTAAATTTTTTTCATCTCCGACTTAAGGGCAAGGGCCTCTAGGTCTTTAAGAAAATCAAAAACCGAAATGCCAAAAGATTTAAGCACGCGGTATAAGTCGGCTAGTAAGGCGTCGTTATAAAAAATGGCCACGGTCAGGTCGAAGCGGCGGCAGTCCAAATAATCGTTAAAAGATAGGGTGTTAGTGGAAACGCAAATCATCTCCACTTCCGAGGTAACGATATCTTCGGCTTCGGGCCAGGCGTAACGGCCAAAGCAATATGATAGGACGCGGTATTTAGCGGCCATTTGGTATTTTTCCAATTCCTGCTTGGCGGCCAGCTGGGTGCCGGGTAATATCATAAACTGGAATAAAACTATCACGTCAATTTCCGCCTCAACCACGTCTTTAATGCTTTTTAAGTGAGCCTCGGTGGTATCGCCGGGCAGGCCGAGAATCAGGTGCGATGACGTGCCGGCGCTTGATTTTATTTTTTTGGTGTCGTTAACCAGTTCAACAATATCTTTTAGAGGCAAATTAATTCTCTTGACATTGGCCAACACCGCGGGGTCGGTTGATTGCAAAGCGGCCGAGACCGCCATGGTGCCGCGCGTCAGCTTGACGGCCTCAAATATCCGGTCCTTATTGTATTTGCCCGTATTAATGGAAATAAACCAAGGCCAATTGTATTTATCTTGGAGTTCGCGGATAGCGCGGCTGGTTTGTAAATCTTCCTCATACATGCCGAAATTGGCGTCCGTAATGTAAAAATGGTCGGTTTTTAAGCACCGCTTAGCGATATATTCCATTTCCTCCTTAAGCTGTGCCATGTCGCGCCTTTTTATCTCGCACCAGTAAGCCAAGCCGTCATAGCAATAAGCGCACTGGAAAGGGCAGCCTCGGGTAGTCTGCACCATGGGCATTAACTTGCCGAAATATTTATCAAACATGCCGGCGAGGTAGGGGGAGGGAAGTTCGGCCAAATCAATCCTGGTCAAAGCTTCGCCCTTAACCAATTGGCCGTCGCTGAAGAAAATAGTGTTAGCCGGAGCGGCTTGTTTAATTATATTAACGTCGCCGTTTGCTTCCAGGGCAAGTTTAATAATATTGGCGAAAGCGGTTTCGCCTTCAAGCGTGACGTAAAAATCAATCCAGGGATGTTGTTTAAAAAAAATTAAGCGCTCGTCATCGTCGCCGGTAAAATTCGGCCCGCCGAAAACAATAATGGTTTTAGGGAATTCTTTCTTTAGCCGCTTGGCCACCTCAATGCTTAAATTGCTATTCCAAACATAATTGGTAAAGCCAACAATCAGGGGCGCTTGGCTTAACTTAACTTCAGCTATTAGCTCTTCCAAAAATTTAAACAGCTTGATTTCCACCTCGAGGTTTTGTTTTTGGCAATAAGCCGCGATCAAGCCGATGCCCAAAGGCATTTTATTCATGGACATGGTCTGGTAAGTGTGCGCTAAATCACACAGCCAAATCTGCCTGGCTGAATTTTTTTCATTATCTGACATGCTCGTATTTTAACAGATATTTTAGTAAAAATAAAGTAAAAAAACAGGCTGTCCAGCAAGTGAACAGCCGAGGTATTAAATAGTTAGCTTTCTTCTTTCAAGCATTTTCTGATGCCACTCACTAAATCATGAAGCGAATATTTTTTACCCCGGCCGCCGGAGATGACCGCGACTTCATTTTCAATCATTTCGGCCGCGTCGTCCACGATGGCAAAATGAAATTTTTCATTGGTGTTGATTTGCGGGGTTACACCGTTTTTTATTTGATTAATTATTTTAGTCACTACTTTGTCCGGCCGGTCGTTCGGCCCGTAGACAATGGGCAATCTTAAAATCTTGACTTTTAAGCCTTTAACCTGATAAAGCCGGCAAAGCTCTTCGCCCATGAGCTTGGTTAAGCCGTAGAGATTAGGCTCTTTGACAGCGTAAGTGGAAATAAATAAAACCCAGATTTTTTTCTTTAAGGCCGCTTCTAAAACATTAATCAAGCCAAGCAGATTAGTTTGAACGCATTTTTTCGCTTCGGCCGAGCAAGCGCGGTGGTGGCTGATGGCGGCCAAATGCACGATGCCCTTTACGCCGGTTAACTGCTTTAAAAGCGAGTTGGAGTTTTCAATTTTGCCCTTAAAAATTTTGCCGCCTTTTAGGCGCGAGCCGATGAAGCCGGCGCCGCCGGTTATTAAAATATTATTTTTCATAAAAATGAAGTTTGAATAATATTTTTTGACACAGCCAATAATTTATTGATTTCATGGTTTTTGCAGCAGTTTTGGCAAGCTGGCGAGACTTTGATGTGTTCGGGAATTTTTTTCCAAAGAGTGGAATAATCGCTTTCATTTAAATCCCCGAAAATAAAATTCTTATCGCCCATCATGTAAAGGCAAACGCCCAGATGCCCTTTCCAATTAATTGAAGGGCAAAACGAATAGCCGTAGCATTTATCGTACTCTTTGGGCCTGACGGCTTCTTCGTATTTGTAAGGGGTGGTATAGACTTGAAAATTTTCCGCGGCGTATTTTTTTAAATAATCCGGCGGATTGAGCTTGGGTTGGATTTTGTGGCTGCCTAAAAGAGCCGGCCTGACCTGAAAATAAGCCGCACCCAATGCTTTGGCGCTTCGGCATAAGCGCTCCAGCTCTGCTTGGCTGTGCGCCTCAATGTGATTTAAGCAGACGCCAAACGCCACGCGCGGCTTTTTAACCGCGTCTATGCCTTTATCAGTCAGAGAAATTCTAATCCAGTTGAATTTTTCCTGCTCGGGAATTTCCAGGTAGCCATTAGTGAACAGCCCTTGCTCCAGGCCTTTTTCCGCCGCGCGCCTGATAAACTCTGCGAAATTCGGGTGCAGGGTGGGTTCGCCGCCGCCGGTCCAATTGATGGCTTTAACTCCGTTGGCCGCCAGTTCATCAATCGTTTTTAGCATTATTCCCGGGTCGATTTTTTCGCCGGACTTTTGCTTTTCAAAAAAGCACCAAGGGCAATTGGCGTTGCAATAGCCGGTAGGGGCTATTTCAATTAATATCGGATGTATTTTATTTCCTTCCAGCCAGTTTTTGACGCGGTCGCCGTTCCATAATAATTTGGCGTGCGGGTTTAGTCTCATAAGGTTAAATATTTATTATTAATTAAATATCTTCGTAAGCGTGAAAGCAAGTGGAGCACAGGCTAAGGCTCTTATGCTTATTTTTATCCAGTAAATTCCTGAATATTTTTAATTCTTCGCTTTTGTTCCAGATGTCGGCTAGGCTTTGCTTATTTAAGTCTCCCACGGTCAGGTAATTGTCATAGTCGCCGCCGCAGCAGCTTACCTTGCCGTCATAGTCAACGCTTAATTTTTGGTAGACTTCGGCGCAAGGGCGGTAGATTTTTTTCACGGTTTCCTGCTTTTTTAAAACTTCCAGCTTGCCTATGGTTTCAAAAGACTTAATCTGGCCCGGACTTAAGCGCGATAAATTGGTATTGCCGATGCCCACGGAATCAACGATGTTCACCCAGTAATTAACGAATTCTTTAATTTGTTCCGCGGTCTCGTTGGTCATGGTGCTGGAAATATGGATAAACGGCTTGGCGTTTTTTCCTCTTAATTCAACCATTTTTAACACCTGTCCTTTTATCTTGTCATAACTCCCGCCGCTCCTCATGATTTCATACTGCTCTTTATCGGCTCCTTGGAAAGAAAATACCAAGGAATCGATTTTTAAGTCAACCAGGGATTTCATCTGCTCCGGCTTTATGGCCTGGCCGTTATTGGTGATATGAATTAAAATATTTTTCTGTTTAGCGTATTTTAAAAAGCTGATTATTTCCGGGTGCAGAAACGGCTCGCCCCACCTGATTAGCCTGATGGGCGCGTTATGCCGGGCGCATTGGTCAACGATTTTTTTAAAAATTTATTCGCTCATTAAGCCTTTGGGCCGAGTCATGGCCTGCTGGCCGCAAAAAACGCAGTTTAAATTGCAGCGGTTGGTCAGCTCAACGTCAACCAAAAACGGAAAAGCCGGCAGTTTGTCTTTGCGAGCTAAAACCGAAATAAAGTCCGGGTTGTCGTAAATTCGCCTGAAAGGATTTTGCCTTTGGCTTTTGGGATTATGATATGTCATGTTTGCTAATATTTAATTTTTTAGCGATTAAATCGGCCAAGGGCGTTAGTTCCGCGGTTTGCTTTTCCACGTTTTTGGCGCTTTCCTGCCACCAGATTTTGGTTAAATCCACGGGAGAGCTTTCATAAAAAATCGCGGTTAAGAAATCAATCAAAGCGGAGTCGTCGGGTTTAAAATTATTAAGCTGTTCGTTCGTTAAATTAGGCAGGTCGGCGATAGCGCGGCATTTTTTAACCCAAGGCAGTTTAGTGTAATAAACATCGCTAAAAGCGATGACCGGTTTATTAAGCTGAACCGCTTCCCAGCCAGCCGTGCCGCTGATGGTATAAACCAGCTTGGCGTTATTCACTAAAGCCATGCCGTCAACTTCCGGGCTGACCAATACCAGGTTGGGGATTTTTTTTAGTTCGCGGTAAAAAGAGCGCTTTCTTAAGCCCATCATCGGAGGGTGTTCCTTGACGTACAATTTAAAATTTAAAGGCAGGGACCGGGCGATTTGCTTAATCAGCCAAAGCTGGTCTTTGTAAAACGGGGCCAAGAGCAAAGTGGCGATTTCCGGCTCGCGGTGCAGGGGATAAAAAGCGTAATCTTCATTTAAATTTATTTTATCAAACAGCCCGCCGTAGCCAATAAGCGCCCTGGTCTTCATTTTTAAATTGTCACAAATTTCCCAAAACGGATTAATATTAGTGTAATCGTCCCGATAAGGATTGGTTAGAAAACGAGCAATCATTTTCAAGCGCCAAAAAATAGACCAGCCGATTTTTTTAGGGTTTAAAAAGCTGAACTGCCGGCGGCGGTTAACCTGATGGAATTTAGCCGAATCAATTTCGCGGTAAGGCTTGGGATTTTGGCGCAATTTTTCCAAATATTGGACTGTTCGCGCCCGTTCAGCCGGCAAAGAGGCTTCACCCGAGCGCAGTCGTCCGTATAGGCCGTTTACAAAACTGAAGTCATAATAGTTTTCGCTGACCAGGTGCCTGGTGGAAATCCGGGTATGATGGATAACCAGAGTTTTAACGCCTTTTTTTCGGGCAACCTCATAAAGCAGCAATCCTCCCAAGGAGCCGGCTACGGAAATAACCATGGCGTCCGGCTTTTCTTTTTCAAAAAATTCCAATATGGCCTTGGCCGTGGCTTGAAATATTTTAACCATTTCCAGATGCGAGAGGCGGGGAGTGTCGTGAGGGAAGGCTCTGACCAATTGGCTGGAGCGGATAATGCGGTCAACTTCCAGATAGGGCCAGAGATTGGGCAGGCCGTAATCTTTTTCAAATTGTTTGATAAATTGCCAGTTAATGGTTTCGCTTTTGTAGCGGTTGTGGATATCTTCGTCTAAATAAATGCGGCCGGCCAGTAGCGGGTTATGCTGGTTAATGAAATTATAACCATCGCGGCCCATGACATAGCCGCAGAATTCGGTTAGGCCGTATTCCTGGTTTAATATTTTGGCCAAAGCTTGCCCGATGACGGCAAAACGGCGCTGTAAGAGAAAGCCTATTTTCATAAGGTTTTTTTAGTCATTATGACACCTGTTGACACCTATTGACATTATAAGCTAAAATGATGATATATGTCAAAAGAGATAAAATCAAACGAGGTTTATACCACCTCCGAGACGCAGGAATTATTAAAAGTAAGCCCTTCAACGATTAAGCGCATGCTTAAAAAGGGGCTTATTCGGGCTAATAAAGTTGGCGGCCAGTACCGTATTTTAGGCAAGGAAATTTTAAGGCTGGTTTCTCCTGAAGTGGAGAAAAAGGCGATTAAGTCGTATTTGCAATTAAAACAAAGGGTAGTGGACAAAATTAACAAGTGGTAATAAATTTTTAAAA
>CAZOGP010000007.1:0-2231 GCA_964579775.1 uncultured Candidatus Saccharibacteria bacterium
TAGCACATTACATTATTCTTGCTATAGCAAGAATAATGTAATGTGCTAATATCTTGATCGACTCAAATCTTAGATAACGGAGTAAAAGAAAAAGGGGCTACCGCGATGGGTAACCCCTTTATTTAGTCGGTTTCAACCGGCATCTTTGACGCCCGCTCTCGGGCTTTGGCCATTGCCGCTCCGCCACCATTGGCATAGAGAGAGCGAAAGTTCTTTACCATTTTTTTCATTTCTACTCTACCCTTCAGGCTCGCGGGAAGGCGAAGTCTTTTTGCCGTTGTTACCCGAATTCTCTTCTTCGGCTTCATGATAACCCCTCCTTTCCCCACTTCCTTTGTTTAGCGCAAGCCTAAGCGCGTATGAGCGCTGTCCCCATCAACACCGTCTCCTTGAGGACTTGAAGCATCCTCAAAAGATGACCGGGCATTGATAGCCAGATTTAAAGCGGCTGTCACCAAAGAAACGATGGAAAAGATACAGACAACCGACAAGATCATCATCCAGATATCCCGAAAGATCATCACGCCAACGAGCACAGTGTAGCAGAGCGTAAAAGCAAGATTTGCTCCGAGAAACTCCCGAAACTTCATGGGCATTATTTTAAAATGCGCCAAGAAGAACATCGCGACCGGGACCAGGATAAAAATCCAGCCCAGTTCCTTTGTTAACATCAAAGCCGTCATCAGGCCCAACTTCATGTCCGCCGTTTTAGCCGCCAGAGAGACTAAAGGAGAGACTAAAAGCAGAACCAGGGCAACAAAGATACCCAGAACCGCGCCTTCCGCAACCGGTGAACCCTTTAGCGCGATTAGTATCGCCCCCGCCAACAACAAACAGACCACTGACAAGACTTCCATAAAACACCTCCTGTTATTTTTTTATTAAGCAACCGCTTTTCAGTAATTATGCTTTGTACCATAAACCGATAATTTAAGCAATAAGCAAGTTCACACACCCCGTCGTCGCGAGTTCCGCAACGGCGGGGCGTGGCAATACCGCTATCTTGTCGCTTACACGGGATTGCTTCGCCCCGCTTGAGTGGGGCTCGCAATGACATAGTTACGGTTTTATATATCCGGCCGGCGCTTTGCTGGCGATGCAGGCGCAAGGGGAATAACCGGCGGCTTGAGCCTCGGCTTCCGAATTGAACCAAATCTGATTTTCCAGTTTTATTTTTTCGCCGTAGGAACACCAGGGCCAGTGGTATTTGGTGCCGCCACGGCTAGCCACGAACAGGCCTTTAGCCGCTTGATTTGTTGAAGGCACGGCGACTGACTCCCCTGCCGGGGCATTAAGCGGCTGTGAAACACTGCCTAAAAGATTGATGGAACTGGAAGCATTTGGTTCGTCAATTATAATTGGATTCCGAACAATTTCCGGCGCGCTAAGACGACCCGCGCCAAAGGCGATCAAGGCCACAAAAACAAAGCCGACGACAATGGCGATATCAGCCTGATTGCGCCTGAACCAGTCCCCTATTTGAGGCAAATCAATAATTGACATAGAAATTACATTATGATAACATTATACAGTAATTTTACTTCTTTTGTCATTGCGAGGCCGTAGGCCGAAGCAATCCCACGGACGGCGGCAAGATAACGGGATTCCTCGCGGAGTTTACCCCGTGAAGAAACGAAGTTTCTTTTTTCGGGGCTCGGAATGACAACATCCTCGTATGGCGCATACTAAGGCGGCCGGGTCAACTAAACTGGGCCGCGATTCACAACCGCAATACCTCGGCATCAAATTATTTGCCGGCGAAATTGCTAAAATCGGCAGTATTATCGTCCGCCAGCGCGGCACCAAATACATCGCGGGCAAGAATGTCCGCCGGGCCTCCGACGATTCTCTCTATTCCCTGGTCCAGGGCATTGTTAAGTTCACCAACAAAAAGATCACCCGTTTCACCGGCGCGAAAAAAATGAAAAAAGTTGTTAACGTAGTAGAGGCTAAATAGTTAATCGGTTTTTCAGTTCCTAAAAACAGAAAAGGAGGGTATGGAAAATGAAGTGTCCAAGCTGCGGATTTGAGCACGATGAGAAAATCAGCAATGATCAGATTCTTTGCAGAGCATGGGCGTATAAGTTTGCAGAGGATAAAACGCTGCCCACAAAAAAGCAATACGAAGCAATGCAAAGAGAAAAATTTTTACCCACACACGGAGAAATTGATGGCAGAGTATTTGAAATGCATTATAGCGATTGCGGATGGGCAGCTGATCACAACTGGCC
>CAZOGP010000007.1:2331-10271 GCA_964579775.1 uncultured Candidatus Saccharibacteria bacterium
GGCCGAAGGATCTTTAGGGCCTGTTGCGCGGGTCGCTACGCTCCCGCGAGATCCCTCGCTACGCTCGGGATGACAGATAAAAATTATTTTCGTATCGCTGCTTTGACGAACTCCCGGAACAAAGGATGCGGCGCGAGAGGCCGCGATTTGAATTCCGGATGGAATTGCGTGGCCACAAAAAACGGGTGATTTTTTAATTCAATGACCTCCACCAAATCCCGCTCGGGATTAACACCGGAAACCACCAACCCCTTTTTTACCAGCAAATCACGATACTCATTATTGAATTCATAGCGGTGCCGGTGACGCTCGGAAATCACTTCTTTCCCGTAAGCTTTAAAGGCTTTGGTTTTCCGGAACAGCTGGCAGATATACGCGCCCAGCCTCATTGAGCCGCCGTAGCGGTTTTCCTTGAGCAAGATCTTTTGTTCCGGCATCAGATCAATAATGGGATGCTTGGTTTCTTTATTGATTTCCGTGGTGTGGGCGTCCTTCAAACCGCAAACGTGACGGCTGAATTCAATGCAGGCCAGCTGCATACCATAACACAGTCCCAGATACGGAATTTTATTTTTCCGGCAATACTCTATCGCCTTGATCTTCCCCTCAACCCCGCGAGAACCAAAGCCGCCCGGCACGATAATGCCGCCATAATTCTTCAGGGTTTTTAGCGCTTGAGGATTTTTCTCGAACTCCTCGGAATTTATCCAGGTGATGACCGGCCTTCTTTTATGGAAAAAAGCCGCGTGCTTAATGGACTCAATGACCGACAGATAAGCATCCGACAGGACAAAATCACCCGTGCCAAAATACTTGCCCACAATGCCGATCTTCACGGGTTGGCTGACGGTTTTGACGGTTCTCAATAATTTCGCCCAGTCCTCCAGGTTTGACTTGCGAGGCTTAAGGCGCAATTTTTTCAGGATCAGATCGCTTAATTTATCCTTCTCAAAATTAAGCGGTATCTCGTAGATCGTTTCCACGTCCGGCGCCGAGATCACGTCCTCCTGGCACATATTGCAGTTTAGCGCGATCTTTTCTTTCCGCTTGTTGTCCAGCGCCACGGCCGAACGCGCCAAAATGATATCGGGCTGGATACCGGCGGAATTTAAAGTGCGCACGGCGTATTGGGTGGGCTTAGTTTTCATCTCACCGATCTTACTGGGGATCGGCAGATAGCTTACCAGAACGAACAAAACATCTTTGGGATATTTTAATTTTAGCATGCGTGCCGCTTCCAGAAATAAAATGTTCTGATATTCCCCGACCGTGCCGCCGATCTCAATAGTGATAAAATTCGCCTTGGCATATTTGACGGCTCGCTCAATACGTTCAATGGCTTCCAGGGGAATATGTGGCACGACCTCAACGCACCGGCCGCCATAACCCATATTGCGTTCCCGATGAATGACGGACTCGTAAACGCTGCCGGTGGTCATATAATTGATAGCTGGCAGGCTAACGTCCAGGAACCGCTCGTAATTTCCCATATCCTGGTCGCACTCCGTCCCTTCGTCCAAAACAAAAACCTCACCATGTTCGGTGGGGTTCATTGTCCCGGCGTCAACGTTAACGTAGGGGTCGATCTTGATGGCGGTCACCTTAAAGCCGCGGGACTGCAAAATCTTGCCGATGGAAGCGGTCGCCACTCCTTTGCCCACGCCTGACATTACGCCGCCCGCCACAAAAATATACTTTGCCATATCAAGTAGTTTGCTGCCGTAAAACCCTAAAGCCTAATGGAGACCGCAAGCCTTAAAGTTTTACAAAAAACAATTATTATACCAAATCTTCTTCTTTCTCTTTTTTCGCTTCGGCCGCCTGTTCGTTGATGATAAGTTTTATTTTAGCTTCCAAGCCGTGATCCATTTCCAAGATTATTTCATGCTCCCCCAGCGTCTTGATGGGCTCGGCCATTTTGACGTTATTTTTAGCGACGCTAAAACCTTTATCCTTCAAGAGCTTGGCAACTTTTATCGGAGTGATGGAACCGTAGAGCTTGCCAGTGTCGTCGGCCTTGCTGACCATTTCAAATTCCTGGCCGTCGATCTGAGACACAACTTCTTCCTGAATCTTTAGATCCGCCTCCGCTTGCTGGGCCAGCTGCGCTTTGATCAATTCCAGTTGCGCCAATTCCGCCTCGGTGGCGGGCCTGGCCAGACCCTTTGGTAAAAGCCAATTCCGGGCGTAACCGTCCGCAACTTCTTTGACCTCGTTTTTTTTGCCCACTTTCGGGATATCTTGAGAAAGGATAATCTTCATGATTTCTCTACGAATTACGAATTGGTACGAATATACGAAAACAACTCCTCCTTTTACGTAAAGGGAGGTTGGGAGGGATCTAGAAATCTCGTTTTGCAAACGAAATCTTTTTTAAATCTCTCCTAACCCCTCTTTACGAAAGAGGGAAAAATTCATCTGTATACATGCACCTTATCGCGCCGTGTTGATAATTACTTTTATATATTTTACTACAATCTCTTCTATTTTAGCAAATATTACTTCAATAATTCAAGGGCCTTATCCAGTTGCGGGTCGCGGCCATTATCCAGATCATCCTTGGTAAATTCCACTTTAACATCCGGGTCTAGTCCGTCATGCATGATCGAATGACCGGAGGGCGTCAACCATTTAGCCACGGTTATTTTAAGCGAAGTGCCATTAGCCAGTGATTCCAGTTCTTGCACCGAACCCTTACCAAAACTTTTTTCGCCAACTAATTTTATCTTCTTATCGTCACGCAAGGCGCCAGCCAGAATTTCGGAAGCCGAAGCCGAGCCTTGGTTCATTAAGATCACCACCGGATACGCGCCCAGTTTATCCGTACCAACACTTTTATGCTCTAATTTTTTGCCGTTGCCGTAGTCTTCCGTTACCACGAGTTGCCCTTCGGGCAAAAACCAACTGGCGATTTCCACTGACGACTCCAGATATCCGCCGGGGTTGTTGCGCAAATCAAGAACGATTCCCTTGGCGCCTGAAGTCAATATTTGCTGAGCCGCTTTTTGGAATTCCGCCGCGGAGTTATCGGTAAATTGATAGATCGCCAAATACGCCACCGTTTTATCACCCATTGGTTTCATTTCCAATTTCACTATCGGAACATTTATCACGGCTCTCGTAATTTTAAATTCTTTGGCCTCGGTCCAGCCATCACGAGTTATGGTTAAGGTAACCTCCGTGCCTTTCGGCCCGCGGATGAGGCTGACGGCTTCGTCCACTGTCATGCCGACTGTTTCTTTGGTGTCTATTTTTAAGATCTTATCGCCGGCCTTAAGTCCCGCTTTCATGGCCGACGAATCCTCAAGGGGCGAAACGATCGTCACAATATTCTGACGCATCCCGATCTCCGCGCCGATGCCTTCCAGATTTCCCTGCAAGGACTGAGAAAAATCCTTATTTTCCTGAGGATTCATAAAAATCGTGTAGGGATCGCCCAGCGTCCCCAGCATCCCGGAAATGGCCCCGTAGACCATTTGCTGATAATCAAGATTGGAGCGATCAACGAATTTTTCCTGCACGGCGACCCAGGCGTCCCAGAATAAATTAAAATCCACCGCGGAATTTTTCCCTGGCTCTAAATTCTGCAGGCCGGCCACTTTATCGATCGACGGCAGGCTATTCTGACCGGACCAAAAACCACCGGAAAAAATTGCAGCGACTAAAATCAATGCGGCAACTAAATAAGCTATTTTTCTCTTCATTATAATTCATTAAAACATAAAAACATCAAAACATTTAAACAAAATACGCATACGAAATTTTCTTATGTTTCAATGTTAAAATGTTACCATGTTAATATGATCTCTATATTTCCAGAAATACTTAATAGCACTTGAAATATGGATCCAGGTATACTTATTAAAAAACAGGTCCGCCACGCCGCTGGTTTTCTTGCTCAGCCGGCCGTGGTAATGATGCATCTTGGCCGGAGACCAATAGACCACGCGCCAGCCCTTAGCCCAAAAGCGGCGGCACCAATCGGTATCTTCAAAGTATAAAAAAAATCGCTCATCCATCAGGCCGACATCCTTCAGGGCCTCGCGCCGGAGCATTAAAGCCGCGCCCAGTAGCCAATCCACATCTTGCGCGCTTTGCCGGTCAAAATCTTTCATAGCGAACCTGGCCAGTTCTTGCCTGCCCCAAGGAAGCAAGCCTAAAAATGTCCGGCGATAAACGATGGTCAGCGGCCGGTAAAAGCGAAAACAAGATTCCTGGATCGTACCGTTAAAATTTAAAAGTTGCGGGCCGAGTAACCCGATCTTCGGGTTAACGGATAAGTACTCAACCATTTTAGATAAAGCGTCCTTAGCTGCCAGGATATCGGCGTTCAGGACCAAAAGGTATTCGCCTGTGGCCTCGCGCAAACCCTCATTCACTATTTTAGCATAGCCCGTGTTTTTATTAAATGGAAAGTAGCGGACCTCGGGCCAATCATTTTTTATCATCTCTTCGGTTTCCTCCTGGGCTTCAGAATCCAACACCAAAACTTCGTGTGGCAACTCTCGGCCGGCTTCGGCAATCGATCGCAAGCAAAGATTTAAAAGTTCTGGAGTTTTATGGTGAGTGATAATGATCGAGAGTTTCATCTTTTAAGGGTTAAAAATGTTCCGGCAGACTTCCTGGACTTTAGAAAAATTATTGCCCTGGGGCAATAAGATATACGCGCCACTCTCCGTGCGGCTGGCCGTTAGAAGCCCTTCGGGCGTCGTATCAAAAACTTTATGGATTATGCTCGCGGTTTTAAGGCTGTCAGCCAAGGCCAGCAAGGCCCGAAAATCATTAATACCCATATCGGTCCTCACATTCCGGCCCAAAGAATCCAGCGCCTGGAAGACCTTAACCGGATTAGCCAAAAACCCCAAGGACAAAGCCCGCTCTTTCATCGCCGCCAAAATCATCTGCTGCCGCCGCACCCGGTCAAAGTCGCTGGAAGAGTACCTGGCGCGCACGAAATAAAGCGCGGTGTTGCCGTCAAGAACGGAAGTGCCGACGGGAATTTCAAAAACCCATTTCTGAATTTCTTGCGCTTGTCCCGAAGTCGTTGCCGTCTCAGTCTGGATATGGAAGGCGGGCGAAAACCCCGAGTCGCCGCCAAAAACCCATTGCTGGCCTTCAATAAATGGCTTACCCAGCGTTACGGTCACGCCACCCAGCGTGTCAATAATGTCTTTAAGCGCTTGGTGGTCAACGGAGATCGCTTTATCCAAATAAAGCCCCGTGACCTGAGAGACGGCGATCTTGCTGAAAAGCAGCGCGCCGGCCGCGCCTTTTTTTTCAAAACCAAGCGCGTAAGCGTAGTTTATTTTTTCTTTGGTGCTGGTGCCGGGAATCGCGACATAAAGATCTCGGGGAATCGAAATTAAAGCCGCTTGGGACGTTAATTTTTTAATGCTTAAAACCATAATGGAATCAGTGAGCAGGCCGCCATTGGGGTCGTCTTCCCCGCGCAGACCCAAAAGTAAGATGTTCAAACGGTCGCTGTCGGGCGAAGGTGTGGCCATATTTTCCGTCAACCCCAAATTGCCAACATTTTCCGTTTGTATTTGACTAAAAGTGAAGCTGGTTTTATAAACCAACGTCCCGCCGACCCCGACCAGGATCACCACCAAAGCTAAAATCCAGGAACCAAAAGCAAACCGCCGCCAAAGAGACTTGGGTTTCTTGGCTTGCGCCTCAGTTTCAATAATTTGTTTTTCTATATCGTCCATCGATTTAAATTTTTTAATTGAACCATTGTTCCATTTCTTTCTCGTCGATTTTTTTGCCCGCCATAATGATTTTCCGCTTCTGCCAGGCCCGCGGTGCCTGTCGAAACAGGTCGTTTATCGCCCGCCAGGTATAATGCTCAAATAAAAACACGTAGAACCAGGAAGCCATCTCTTTAGGCAGCCAATAAATTAAATGCCGGAATAAAAGACCGGGTTGCTCATTTTTTATCTGCGTCAAACGCTGGTTTTTAAACGAGAGATATTTGGCGAACTGACCGATTTTTAAACGTTCTCTGATTATTGCGAAATAATTTATGGCTTCGCTGTCGCCGGAAGTCCGCGCGTGCCAAGCAGTGACGCGCGGCGAGTAATACGCTTTCCAGCCCAGCAATTTTAAGCGCCAAGCTAGATCTACATCTTCTTTATAAGCAAAAAAATCTTCATCCAAATACTCGCTTTTTCCGCCAATCTCGATCTTTGCGTCTTCCAGCGCCGCGCGCCGATAGACTGGTAAAGCGCCGTCCACGCCAAAGACCTCTTCTATCTTATCATCTTGCCCCCTGTCCTGCCGCCCCTGTCCCCGCGCAATAATGCGGCGATTTTTTAAAATAACCAGGCCGGTTGTATCTATTATATCCGTTTTGGTTAAATTCTCGTTAACTTTTAACCGGAGAATTTTTGCCTGAACAGAACCAACCCTTTCATCCCGGAATAGTTCGACTGCTTCTTTCAAAAAGTCACCGTCTAAAATAACGTCTTGGTTTATCAGCGCTACCAGCTTTCCCCGGCTTTCAAAAATCCCCAAATTATGCCCACCGGCAAAACCCAGATTTTCTTTATTAGCGATAATTTTATAAAAAGGTATTTTTTCACCCCTTTGCTGGGCCGCATTGATAATAGCTTGCGTTTTGGCCGCCGTGCCATCGCCAGAATTATTATCAATTATCAACAGCTCAAAATTATCGTAGCTTTGGGCTAAAATCGATTCCAGGCACGGTGCCAAATAAAGTCCCGGCTTATATAATAGCAGATTGACTGAAATAAGCGGTTTCATATCTTCTCGGGATTGAAAATAATATTCCTCAAACTATACAGCGTTGCCAGGCCCACCATAAAAAACAGCAAAACTTTATCATTAAAAAGGACAACATCAAAGAAACTGTAGCCTAAAATCCAGACAAAGTAAAGGCCAAAAAGCAAGCCAAAAAGCTTAAAATGCGACTCCGCGGCCTGGCGCCAAACCAGCCAGCTGGTCCGCAGGATATCGGCAAACATCAACAGCAAAATGAGTAGCCCCGGAACGCCGATCTCAGCCGTAATATCTAAATAAAGATTATGCGCCGAGGCGCCTTTTTTGACGGCGTCCACGTCCTGACCGATCACCGTAACAAAATTGCCCAAGCCCGCCCCTAGCATTGGATGTTGCACGATAGAAGATAAACTATTGCGCCAAATTTCCAGCCGGCCCTTATTTGACACTTCGTCCAGGTCGGAGATGGACCGAGCCCGCTCAAAAAAAGAAATGGTGCTGGAAGAATACTGGCCGGTCTGCCACGCCTGAATTCTGTAAAAAAGCACCGGATAGGCGGCTGAAGCCAAAAAAATGAGCGCAAACACCGCTAAGCTTAAAACCGCTTGCTTGGGTATTTTTTTATCCGTTCCCTTAAGCCAAAAATATAAGGCTAGCGCCGCCACCGGCAAGGCACTGATCCAGACGCCGCGCGAACCGGAAAAGACCGCGCCAAAAAGCGCGCCGCCCGCCAGCAGCCAAAAAAATCGCCTTTTGGGCTGATAAAACAGCCCCAAACATAAAAAGATCGGCACCGCCAACAAAGAAAACATAGCAAAAGAATGGGAGTCGGGGAAAACCGAGAACAAGCGCAAAGTCGGCGGCGCGGAATTATAATAAGAGAACCACGTGTTGGCGTAGGCCAAAAGAGTTGCCAAGTTCTGGCCGTAAAAAAAATCAATGACGCGACCAGCCCAAAATTGCCAAAAATAAATTAATGGCACAAACCACACCGAAACCAGTTGCCCCAGAGCCACGACTATCGCCATCACCGCTCCCGCCGCCGCCGCCTGCCAAACGCGTAAAATATTTTCCTTGTTTCTGGTTTTATTTCTTACCACCACAAACAACAAAAAAATATTTATCAAAAAAAGCAGCTTTTTAAACGCCAAAATCCGATAATCGGCCACGCCAATAGAGAACGCGGCAATTAATAAAAA
>CAZOGP010000007.1:10371-19577 GCA_964579775.1 uncultured Candidatus Saccharibacteria bacterium
AACATAAAAACAAAACCGCGATCAAGAGACGCCAGTTGGCCATAGTGTCAAAATTATCGGTTATCGGTAAAGCGGCAAAAAGCGGAATCGACGCCACGACCAACCACAAAGAATCGCTGACCGGCGAAAAAACCATATAAAAAATGGCTAGCCCCGTCCAGACTAAAATCACCTCGCGCGGAACCAGGCCCGTGGCGGCCAAGATGACCACGACCACTTCCAGAGCAAATATAATATATAATGGCGTAAGGTATTTTTTCAAAACTAAACCGTTGTCGTCCTGAGCGAAGCGAAGGATCTTTGATAGATTCTTCGGGCTATGCCCTCAGAATGACCACTCTTACTTAGCGCCCAACAACGTTTCTAATGTTTTTTCCGCGCAATTTTTCCACGAAAATTTCGCCGCCTGTTCTCGGCCACGCGCGATCAATTCTTGGCGCAATACTGAATCCCGCGTTATTTTATGCATTGCCCGATAAATCTCTTCAATATCGTTATTGTTTTTAATAAGCAACGCGTCTTGCCCCGCCACCTCGCTGAGCGAAGAGCCATCAGTCGTTATTACCGGCGCGCCCAAACTCATGGCTTCCAGGACCGGCAAACCAAAACCCTCATAGTCGGAAAGCCAAATAAAAAACGCGCAAGCGCTATAGAATAATTTTAACTCATTGTCCTCAATAAAATCAACCCGTAAGATCGCTGACCGGCCGAGTTTTTTATTTACCTCGTTCGCCAACCGATTGACCGATTTGTTTTCCGTATAATCACGGCCAACCAGCAACAATTGATACTCCCCATCCTTATTCAGGCGCTCAAAAGCGCTGATAATTTCCGGCAGATGCCGGCGGGTAAAAATTGAACCGACATAAAAAGCAAATTTATTTTTTATACCGTACTTTTTTTTAACCTCTTCCAACTCATTAGTCCCATACACTGGACTATGGTACCGTTCTAATTGGGACAGATCCGCAGCTAAAAGCGTGACCACCACTTTTTCTGGCGAAACGCCGTAATATTTAACGACCTCCTGCCGGGAAAATTCCGACGGCGTGAAAACCATATCGGCTTTTTGGGCTGACCGGCGCGAAACCCACTTAAGCAAAAATCTGTCCGCCAGGCTCGGCCAATTGAATTCCTGGGGCCTGGTCTCATAGCTTATATCGTGCAAAGTTAGGACGATTTTACCGCCGTAAAATATCGGCGCCACGTAAGCCGGACAAAACAAAACATCCACCTTATCTTTGGTCGCCGCGCGCGGCAAGTCCCAATGTGTGAATTTGGCGGTACTGCCAACATTCAATAATTTATACTCAAAAAAATCTGATTTAGGCGCGTCTCGCGGAATTTCATCTTTAAAATACAAAATAAATTTAACACCCTCTGTCATCGCGAACCCCACCCTGGCGGGGCGTGGCGATCCCGTTATTATACCGCTATCCTCGGGATTGCTTCGGCCTACGGCCTCGCAATGACACAAAATAGCCCATGTTTTCAGCAAATTAAAAACATACCGCCCCGCGCCGGTCCGCTGACCCTCCAAATTATGCGCGTCAATGCCGATTATCATATTTTCTATAAAAATTAATCCAATCTTCAGCGAGGCTGCCGCCGAGAAAAATGTGTCGCAGACGCCTCCCGGTTTTTGTCGTCTTACGAGTCCGAGGCGGCCAGACTTCAAGCCGCGGCTGGTATCATATTTTATACTGGCACTCGTAGCCGACGGCGGTTTTTCTAGGCCGGGGGCCGAGCGAAATTTAATAATAGCCCTCTAATTTCCCTCTTTTCCCCCGCCAAAAATCCCAAACGCCACGCAGGACGGGCCGGGCCCAATCCCGTTTATACCCAACCGCTAATTTGGCGATTTGCTTCAAAAATATCCAAACACTCAACAAAGAAACGACTAATTTATTCCCAAACCGCTCGCCAAACATCAGCCCGTTACGGGAATGGTAATAAATATACGGATAAGACGCCTCTTGCGTGCTCTTTGACGCCTTGTGGTAAATTTTGGCCGCCGGCACTACCACACTCCGCCAGCCGGCTTTGGCCGCGCGCAAGCACCAATCTGTGTCTTCGTAATATAAAAAATAATCTTCGGATATCAGACTAATTTTTTTGATAACTTCCGCCTTAATTAATAAACACGTGCCACTGATATAATCCACTTGTTCGGGCGTTCGATATTCGTCTTCATCTAACTCATTATACGCAATCAATTCCCCTCGCGTTGCGTAATTGGTAATTTTTCCCCCAGCAGACCAAATTTTATTATGGCCGCGCCCGTCATCGCTACGCTCAGGCGTTGCGGGCGGGTCATCGTAAAAATAAATCAAAGGTCCAACTATTCCCGCGGATTCATCATCTTCGGCCTCTTTAACCATCCTGCTTAAAAAATCCGGCTCAACCGTTGTGTCATTATTCAATAAAAGTACGTAATCCACCTTATTTTCCAACGCCAGTTTTACGCCCTGATTATTAGCCCCGGCAAAGCCCAGATTTTGCTCATTAAAAATTTGTTTGATTGTCATCCCGGGCTTGACCCGGGATTCAGATTCTGTCTTTTGGGCCTGGATTCCCGCCTCCGCGGGAATGACAGAAATGGACGGCATCGGTTCTTTAGACGCGTTATCGATTAAAACAATTTCAAAATTATCGTAATCCGTGCGGCCCAAAGATTCCAAGCACTCTTTGGTGTCCGGCCAACCGTTAAAATTGATGATGATAATGAAAACTTTTTTTTGCGCCATACCCTATCCGTTTGTCATCCTGAGCGAAGCGAAGGATCTTTAATAGATTCTTCGCCCTACGGGCTCAGAATGACCGGCAATAAATCAATCGCTGAAATTCAATAAATCTTTAAATTCAGGATTCTTGCTTTTTATTAATTCTTCCTTCTTTTTTCTAATCCAACCCTTTATTTTCTTTTCGGCCCGTATCGCGTCTTCGGGATTAGAAAATACCTCATAGAAAACTACTTTGTTTATTTTATACTTTTTTGTAAACCCATCGACCAAACCATTTTTATGCTCGTATATTCTTCGGTACAAATTATTCGTGACACCCGTGTACAAAACAGAATTCGTATAATTTGTAGCAATATAGGTATAATAATTTTTCATAGATTCTTCGGGCTCCGCCCTCAGAATGACATTTTTACTAATATATTTTCTTAATTTCCGTCCCCAAATAATAATACTTCAAAATCTCTTGATAATTTTTCGCGCCGACTTTGGCAAAAGCGCGCGCGCCGGCGCCCGAAAGCCCCACGCAATGGTTTGCTCCGCCGCAGGCAGCGTAATCATACACCGCGCCCGCCGGGTCCTTAACTCCACCCGCCAAATATTCAAAGCCCGTCTCGCAATATTGTTTACCCCAGAGAGCACAGGCTGATTTGGTACCAACAGTCTGAAGCTCGGCCGCGCCGGAACTATAGGCTGAAACAATAGGATTACCGTTATAAGTAACTATTTCGCCTCGCGTATCAATCACGGCCCGAACAATGGACGGCGCCAATATCTCGCGGCCATAACCCTTATATAGCTGATCGCTGGTCGTATTGTTTAATATGTATACCTCATCCGCTCCGCGTTTGCCACCTTTCTGGATATAATATTCCGCGTACGTCCGTGCCGCCACAATCATCGATCTTTGATATTCCGTTGCGTCAGTTGAAGAAATTTCAGCGATGCCTTTTAGATAATCTTCCAAATCCAGTTCATTGACCGCCCAAACTTTATTGGATTTAGCTGAATAGATAATTTCTACCGCGCCATGGAATTGATTGTAATTTAAACTTGGTTTCCAGGCCGGGTGGTCCTCATAAGAAACTATTTGCACTATGCCGTCAGCCGACTGAGGTGTAATTTTTACAAAGGTCGTGATTTTTTCATTGATTGTATAAACATAATTTTCATTAGCATTTTTGGTAGCAATAATTTGGCCAGCCTTGTCCAAAACATTAAATGGCATATTCGCCGTTAAAGTGACCGCCGGTGTTAAAACCTCAAAAATAGCCACTCGGATTTTTGGCTCGACAGCCGAAATTGGCGAAGTTGACGGTGTTGGCATCGACGGGGACAACGGACTGACAGAAGGATTAGGAATTGGCGTGCCACTAGGTGAAGGAGAGACCGAGGGGCTTGGAGAAGGAGTCGGCATTGAGACCGGCAATGTCGCGCCACGATATAGAATATGAAAATCTTGCGCCAAAATAACTAAAACATTAGCCCACTTATATTTTTTCTTTTTGAAAGTCGCCGCATCGACAACCTGTGGCTGCCCGCCAGAAATTAAATAAACATTATTTTCATCTTGAGGACGCACTAGCATTCCCTCTTTGTATTTCGCATAGTCGCCGACCGGATAATATGCTAATTCTTCCGCGGGAATTTTTTTAATTTTTGACCAGCTGTATTTTAAATTTACGAATATTTCCGCGCTAATAAATCTTGCCAATTTTCCGCCGCTCACTAGATAAACCGCCTCTCCGCCAACAGCTTGCAGCAGCGTGCCATCTGGATATGCCAAGACCGAGTCGTCTAGATAATTTTTCAGATCGGCCGGAGCCAATTTTACTTTAGACCAACTATAACCTAAAGCCGCAAACAAAGTTTCCGAAGGAATCCAGCGTTTTTTGCCGCCCTGGATTAAGAAAACTCGCTGACCATCGCTCAAAAGCTGCTTATCCGTCCCGTATTTAACCGCGTCCGATTCTGGATAACTAGCCAAATCTGCTTCTTGTACAACGCGCACCCTGCTAAAATCGAAACCCAACGCCGTAAATTGCTTAGCCGTGACGTTCAGATTCCGCCTGACTCCGTCTTGGATAAGATAAACCACGGGATTATCCGTCATTCGCAACAGCGAGCCATCCGGGTATTTCAAAAACCGACTCTCCGAAAAAAGGTCCGCTTGCGTTTGAGAAATAACAGCGACTTTTTGGTAAGCGCCGCCAGCGTTCGCAAAAGCGGGCAAGCTGTCGTACGCTTGGCGCGTGCCGCTGAAAATTTTATAGACCCTGGGCAAAGAGTCAACCTGATAGATATAATTTTTATACGCGGCCGCAAAAGCCGCTGCTTCCTGCCGGATTCTGGTAAAGTCAAAAGAGGCCGGGTCCGGGTTCCCCTTTTCCACGTCCTTATGCCCCACGACGATGGGACCGTTATATAAACCGCTGAATTCGCTGGCTAACCGGTTCCAGATGCTGGACGAACGCGTGCCCTGCGGGTCTAAGTTATTGGTCGCGGCCAGCCAAGCGACCAGGCGCGTTAAACTCTGGTAAACCGCCTCTGATGGTTTTAAGGTCGCGTAATTACCAAGCACCGTAATGCCGATGGTGCCAAAATTAAAATTATCCTGGGTTCGGTCAACAAAAACATGCGCGCCGCGCGAACCATTCCCCCCAAAACGGCCTTCGTAAATCCGGCCTTGTTGATCAATAATATAATTATAACCAATGTCCCCCCAACCGCGCGTTACGGCGTGATAACGATAAATTCCTTGAATAGTTAACACCGGCGTCTGGTTGTTGTTACAAGTTGGATTTGAAGCGTCACAACCTGTATCGTGAATAATAATTCGCTCCACCGGCTGATAGTCGCTGGGCGAAGCATTTTTATCCGGCACCCAAGTCATCAAAGCATTCAGCGTTGGCGTATTATCCCAAACAGACCGGGGTAAAATTATAGGGACATCGGAATCGGCGTAAAAATTAGCTCCGCGCGCCGTTTGGGGTAAAAATAAAAAAACGCCGCTGGCCGATAATGACAAAACCATAAACAGCCAAATAAATTTTTGGGTAAGTTTTTTCATTTATATCTACCCTGATTATAACACGCCAGCCACCCAATAAAAAAGCCCCGCTTCCCTCCGGGCTGGCTTACCAATAAGAAAAAAATACGCCCGCGTTTAGCGGAACGTATTTTTAGTCTTGGCGAGACTTTATTGCCTATTTGATCGCGACGCCAGTGACGTAAGAGTTTCGGTCAACCGAGTTGATCTCGTAGATCGCATCCCAATCAAAACTCATCCGGTTAAAACCAGCCGCGGTTTCAACCCAGCGCTTCTCGCCGGTATCTCCGGCCGGATAAAGCTTATAAACCTTGGTGTCATTAACCGCCCTGACTAGCTCGGAAGTGGTAAAAGAATCAACCACGCTTTTATCTATATCCAGCACATCGCTCCACTTTAGATGCTGATAACTGTTAAAGACTGACGGACTCAAGATCAATCGCTTGAATTGCTTTGAACCCACGTATTTAACGATATAAACATCAATGTCGCCAATGGCCCGGATCAAAGCGCCTTCAGCTATGTCTTGCCCTTGCGAACCCAAAATCGCAAAATCGGTAAAGTGGTTAGTCGTCGCCGTCAAAGTATTCATGGCGGCGTTAATTGTTGTCGCCAGGGCTGTCCAAGCTGAAGTTGCCGTATTCCAATAATAAATTGTCAAAGACGACTCGTTCAATCCCGCGATTTGGGCGTCAGTATAAGTGAAGGTTAGAGTGATGTTCTGATTAAAGGTGGTGACATTAGTTGTGCCGCTCATCGCGCTAAAGCTATAGATGGAATTACCCACCATTAGCATGGTCGCTGGCACAGCCGCCACTTCGCTGGCTACTGCCGAAGCGGTTTTGGCTATTGGCGCGATTGTTATCACTGTGTCTGAACTAACCGCGTTTATCGGCAATTGAACCGTGGCAACGGCGTTATCACTCGTGGTTAAAGTCGTCTTGCCGCCGCCCGCGGCTGTGGCCGTTACCTGGCCTGTGGCTGTTGTTGGCGTAGAGACTAACCCTATAGTCGCCACCGCTGAACCGCCGCCGCCGCCGCCCGATACGCCGCCACCGCCAATCAGAGTACAAGCACCGCTATTTACGCGATAACCAGCGTTACAAGTTGCTGGTCCGCAAGTTGGAAAAGCAACATAGGTAGCTGCCTGCTCAACCGCCGCACAACAATCAGAAGTAGCTGCATTGGCATTGCTAGTTGAAGGAGTAACGGTGTAAACACCAGCGCCAGTTGGCAAAGAAACATAGCTTGTTCCGGCACTTGAGTTCACCGCGCATTTCACATTAGCACCACTCAACGAAACATAGATTGATTTAACCGCCGAATCAGCAGAACCGACTCTGAAAATTGAATCGGGATTAGTTACGGTAAAAGTACCGCTACTAAAATCCCAACTTTCAGACGAAGAAGTATCCATAATCAACAAATCAGCGGTCGTACCACCGAGAGTAACTGAACTAACGGTTATATTTCCATTAGCCACAAAATCCGTCGTTGCCGCCAGCGCTGGCAAAGCAAAAACCAACAAAGCCAAGACAGTTATCACAATTTTTTTTCGCATAAGTTTTTAGACTTATTGGCTTTATTAATTACTAATTGCACGGAATCGTAGAAGTAGCAAATGGTTGATTGGCCGGTTGGTTTGATCCTAACCTTAGATAAACTCCAACTCCATTTTCCTGCACAGCATACATACAAAATTTTCCCATGCTGATAGTTGAAGTGGCTGACGCTCCGGTACCGATGCTTAATTGAAATCCCGCCGCAGGAGTAGTGGAAGCTATACCGAGGGAAGCCACTTTCACCTGACCAGTCGAAGAAGCAGTAGCAAAAGCAATGTCACCAACAGACGTTAGGTTCTTACTGGTGAAACTAATACCAGCCGCGGTGGAAGTTATACTAGCAAGTTGAACGGCACCGGTGGAAGAAGCAGTAGCAAAAGCAATATCGCCTACAGTTGTCAAATTTTTGCCATTAAATGTAATACCGGCCGCGGTAGTGCTAATACTGGAGAATTGAACTGTACCAGTTGACGAGGCAGTAGCCATGGCGATATCTCCGCTTGCACTAATATTTCCGGTAACAGTAAGCGCACCAGATGCTAATGTGCTCGAGAAAGTCGCTCCTTTAGCAACCGTTAATAAACCTGAACTATCGACTTGTAGCCAGGTGGCAGTAGAAGAACCTATTACAAAGGCGCTTTGACCAGCTACATTATTAATCGAGAAAGTTGCGAACGGCGTGGTCGTGCCTACGCCAACTTTATTATTCGTCGTGTCAACTTTTAAGATGTTGGTATCAACCGCTACATCTCCGGTTACAGTCAAAGTTCCGGCAGTGGTGATATTCTCTCCAATCGTCGTTGTCGCCATCACGATGCCAACGGTGGCAAAAAGTGACAAAGCCGAAACCATGACGACTTGAAATATTGATCTTGATTGAATAAATTTTCTCATTTTTTTCTTAATTTTATTTCTTATAGAACACACAAATTAAGGATCGATCTTTCTTAGTTTATGTATTCTATAATATTTTTTATTTTTATAATTAATTATTATTTTACAATCTCGCAAGCGAAGATTCATCGACCTTAAAAATCTTCGGGTTTGATTTTTTTTCTTTTTTCTACCAATAATATTGCTCCAAGAATCCAGAAACACTTAGCTTGCTCTGGAAAATGATTAGCTACATTATATCATTCCTATACAACCATGAACTGTGGATAACTAAAAATTAAAAAATAATAAATTTGGGGGTCCCCCACCTGATACTTTCGTCTCTTTTTTGCATGGGTTAAGAAGAATTATTTCTTGCACCATAATTCTTGCACCATAAGAAGATAAAAGATCAGATGAGGGACGGGTCTTGGCGGGCCCTGCCCAAATATCAAAGGAAAGGAATCTCGGCGTTACCGTAAATCTCAGATTCTTCAGTCGTTGCTACTCCTTCAGAATGACAAGCTACGTTTTTTATTGATTCAATAAATCCCGAGTCTGGCTATCAAGTGTTCCAGTTGGCGATAAATTTTTATCTTTCTGGAAATTCTTCAAAGCTTGCAAGGTAGTATTGCCAAAATAGGTGGTCATTGAAACGTCAGCCGGAAAATAGCCCAAGTCCTTGAGCTTCTGCTGCAGCACTTTAACCTGCGCACCACCGGAGCCCTTCTTGAGGGTCTGAGTCAGTGATGCGTTGCTGACAACTGACGCGGTCTTATCACTGCCGGTCGCGTAGGTTTGCGTGGTGATCTTAACATCAGTCCACTTATAGCCGAGCTTCGCAAAATCTTCAGCGGTCTTGATCCAGCGTTTCTGGCTGTTCTCAATCACATAAACCCTGGGATCGCCCGCGTAGCGGATAAGCACTACGGCCGCGGAAGCTGACGGAACTTTCATTACTGTGCCGTCCGGATAAGTTTC
>CAZOGP010000008.1:0-19015 GCA_964579775.1 uncultured Candidatus Saccharibacteria bacterium
TGTTTTTTTTCATAATCTAATTCTACAAGTGTTCGGATTCAAAAGGGAAATCGGGCGCCGATGCCAGGTCGCGAGGCTGGGGTGGGGATTTAAAAGATGGGTTGTTCTTTATATTTTAATAATAACTTTGGTTTAAAAAGGAGGAATCTTATGGGTGCTATTTTTGTTGTTTTAATTTATCTGGCACTTATTGCCGTACTCCTCTGTTTTCTTTATATAGTGCTTACGAATATGAACGAGGAGATGTTTCCGAAAACTAACGATAAGAAAAGGAGGTTGCCATGAAAACACTTCTAATCGTCTTAACGGTTATTGTCTTCGTTGTTCTCATCCTGTTTATCGCTTTATGCCTGATGCATCGCGCCGCCCGGGACGAAAACATGATGCCCTCCGGCAAAAGAAGGTTCTTTCTCCCGTCAACCCGATAACACCTTCTCTCTTCTCTTAACGCCAAAGGCCTCGGCACATTCGCCGTGGCCTTTTTTATTTTATCCGAATATTTCCGACACTTTCAACCGTTTATCCACCATTACATTATGTTCACGATAGCGAATATAATGTAATGCGTAATAAGCGCCGGATCGAGTTGCCAAGTTGCTCCGATTACTTATTTATCCCGCATATGCGGCACTAATAAGTAAATCAAAATAAAAATCCAGCTATTTTATCAGCGCCGTCACTTCTCTCTTTTTTTCTTCCAGCAACGCCGCAGTGTCGGCCTCCATATTAAGCCGCACCAAAGGTTCGGTGTTGGATTTACGCAAGTTGAACCACCAATCCGGGAATTCCACGGTTATGCCATCGATCTTTTTGATTTGCGCGCCGCTGAAATTCTTTTCTATATCCGCCAGCGTTTTATCCGCGTCCGCGACCGTAAAATTTATTTCGCCCGATGAAAAGTATTTTTTCAGCGGCGCGGCTAATTCAGATAACGGCTTCTGCTCGCAGCTTAATATCTTTAAAATTTCTAGCATGGTAAAAATTGAATTCTCAATGAACCCGAATTCTCGGTAAAAATAATGCCCGGACATTTCCCCGCCGAACAAAATATCCTCCTGCCGCATCTGCACTTTTATCAGCGTGTGCCCGGGCCGACCTAAAACCGGAATTCCGCCGGCGGCCGCAATGGCCTGTGGCACCGAGCGACTACTTCTAACTTCATAAAATATCCTTTGTCCAGGAACAGTTTTTAACAATTCTTGGCCGATCAACGCCGTGATAAAATCCCCCCTAACGCTCTCCCCTTTTTCGTCCACAAAAACCAGCCGGTCCGCGTCCCCGTCAAAAGCCACCCCTAAATCTGCGCCTCGTTCCTTGACGGCCCGCTTCAAATCAACTAAATTTTCTTCTTTAATGGGATTAGCTTCGTGGTTGGGAAAAGCGCCATCGGGCTCGGCAAACAAAATTTCCGCCTGGCAAGATAAATTTTTAAATAATTCTTCTAATTCCGGACCAATCATGCCATTGCCGCCGTCAACCACTATCTTTAGAGGTTTGATCTTATTAAAATCTATTTTACCTTTTATAAAACGGAGGTATTCGGTTAGCAATTCTTTTTTTATCACTTGGCCCGGCGCCTGAGAGATGGCAACCGGTTTCTCTTTCAATGTCAGATCTTTTATTTCATTCATTCCGCTGGTTTCGCCAAACGGGAACGCTCCTTCGCCATAAATCTTTAAACCATTATATTGAGCCGGATTATGGGAAGCCGTTATCATTATGCCGCCGGCCGCGCGCTCGGAAATAAGCGCCCAATAAAAAAGCGGGGTGCTGACCTGGCCGATATCAATAATGTCAAAAGATTGGCTGGTCAGCGCCGACGCCACCGCCTCAAACAGGTCGTCAGAGGAAGAACGTGCATCACGGCCAACAATAATCTGTCGGCTATTGAGTCCGCCGCGTTTATTTAAAAAATCCAGAAAAGCCAGACTAATTTTGTACACGGCATCTTCGTTTATCTCTTCCGGATACACCCCGCGGATATCGTAAGCCTTAAAAATTGCTGGATTTATATTAGACATAAGTGTAATTTTATTATAGCATAATAACAGTCTATCAATTAAATATGCTCTATTTGTCATCCTGAGCGAAGCGAAGGATCTCTGGCGAGTGCCAGATCCGTAGCGCGGGTCGCTACGCTCCCGCGAGATTCCTCGCTACGCTCGGAATGACATCCGTGAGAAAATACTGCTTTGCTATCCATCGGCATCGTGGGGCTGCCAAACGTGGGCAAGTCAACTCTCTTTAAGGCGCTAACCAAGCGCCAAGTTGATATCCAAAATTATCCTTTCTGCACCATTGAACCGAACATCGGCATTGTTGAGGTGCCCGACGAACGACTGGCCAAATTGGCAAAAATGTCCAACTCCGCCAAGATCGTGCCCACGGCAATCCAATTCATTGATATTGCCGGCCTAGTTAAAGGCGCCAGCCAGGGCGAAGGCCTCGGCAACCAATTTTTAGCCAATATCCGGGAAGCGGATGCCATCCTGCAGATCGTGCGCGCTTTTGAAGGAACCGACGTTATCCACGTCGGCGGGACGCCGCGTCCCAAAGACGATATTGAAATTATTTCTTTTGAACTCCTCTTTAAAGACCTGGACACCTTGAAAAAACACCTGCCCAAAGTGGAAAAAAACATGAAGGGCGGCGACAAAGACGCGGTTATTGAGCATGCCATGCTCACGCGCCTGGTGCCATTCCTGGAACAAGGCCGGCCAGCCAAAGATTTTGAGGCCAGTGACAAAGAAAAAGAATTTTTAGCCGCCTTGAACCTTCTCAGCGCCAAACCTGTTTTGTACATTATAAATTGCTCTTCCGATAAGGCTATCCTGGAATATCCGGCGCAAGCCAAGCCGGCTCTAGAAATAGACGTTAAGCTGGAAAACGAGCTTTCTGAGCTTGCCAGCGACGAAGCCCAAGAGATGCGCCAGGCCCTGCCCCATCCTAAAAACAGCATTGACGAATTGATTGGCAACTGCTATACTCTACTTGGACTTGAAACGTTCCTAACCACGGGCGAGGATGAAACTCGCGCTTGGACTATACCCAAAGGAAAGCAAGCTCCCCAAGCCGCCGGAAAGATCCATTCCGATTTTGAGAAAGGATTTATTCGGGCGGATGTTATTTTTTGGGAAGATTTGCTTAACGCCGGCTCCTGGGCCAGCGCCCGCGAAAAAGGCCTCCTGCGAACCGAAGGCAAGGAATACGTAGTTAAAGATGGAGATGTGATTGAATTTAAAACTAATTAAAAATTAAAATTTAAAAAATAAAAAGTTTGGTATTCGCCTACAGCGAATTTATTTAATCGTTTTTTACTTTTTACTTTCTTATGTACGAACTAACCTATATCATCAGCCCGGCAACGGGAGACCTGGATATTAACGCGGCGGCTGGAAAAGTCCGCTCTTTTATCACGGATCAGCTGGCCGGCGAAATTAAAAAAGAATATATCGGCGAAAAAAAACGCTTGAGCTATCCGATAAAAAAACAACCGGCGGGATTTTACGTTATCCTGGAATTCAACGCCGAGCCGGAAAAGATTGGCGACCTAAAAAAATTCCTGGAATTAAACAACGATATCCTGCGCCACCTCCTCCTCACGGTTCAAGAAAGAAAGCTGGCCAAAAAACCGGCCAGGGTCAAGCCGACCACGACCGCTATTCCCGAAGAAGAAACTTCCACCAGAACGGAAAAAGTCGGCATTGAGGAATTGGATAAAAAATTGGAGGAACTTCTTAAGTAACTACGAAATACGAAAAAATACTAATATACGAAAATAACCCCACCCTCTCCCTCCCCTTCACAAGGGGAGGGTTGGGGAGGGGTGAATGCTTTAGTATATTCGTACCGAACTCGTAATTCGTAGAGAAATCATGAATTTCAACAAAGCCATCATCCTCGGCAACGTTACCAAGGACATTGAATTAAAAACTCTGCCTTCGGGCCAATCCGTCGCTAACTTTGGCGTGGCCACTAATCGGTTCTACACCGATAAAGTCGGCCAAAAACAACAAAACGCGGAATTTCATAATGTCGTGGCTTTCGGGAAACTAGCCGATATCTGCAGCCGGTATTTAAATAAAGGAAAATTAGTTCTGGTTGAAGGCCGCATCCAAACTAGGTCGTGGCAGGCGCAAGACGGCTCCAAGCGTTACCGCACCGAGATCATTATGGAAAATATGCAGCTTGGCCCGCGTGGCGGCGCCCCAGACAGCGGCAACACTCCAGGCTCTCCTTCGCCCGTGGCCGCGCCCGCTGAAGAACAAATTCCCGTGATTGACGCCGATGAAACCATGAACTTTGGCAACGACGAAGAACAAAGCGGAGTTAACGTTAAAGATATACCTTTTTAAGGGCTTGGCCCAAAATTTCAAGCTCAGCAGAGCGCCGAAATTTTGGCTGCCAAACCTTACCCCGCACCTTTTCTTTCTGTGTTCTCGGCTAACCGAGAATGCCTAGAGAAACGGCTTCGCCTTCAAATGACGGAATAATACAAAACAGGGATGGAAAAGGTGCCGGGGTTCTCCATGTTACAACTAAAATAATTTTAAAATATCCCTCGCATGAATAAGTCCTGCTATTTCTGCACTGAAAATATAAATCAGTTAGACTATAAAAACACGGAAATCCTGCGCAATTTTTTGAGCGGCCAGGGAAAGATCCTGGCGCCCCGCCGCACCGGCACCTGCACCAAACACCAGCGCATTTTAGCCTGTGCCATCAAACGCGCCCGCTTCATGGCGCTATTACCCTTCACGTCGAAATAAAATTTCCTATAATGTCATTCCCGCGAAAGCGGGAATCCAGGTTCTGTCGTCCTGGATTTATTTCAGGACCTGGATCCCGGGTCAAGCCCGGGATGACAACAAAAAAATAAACAACCAAAAACCGCCCTGTTACCAGGAGCGGTTTTTTTGTTAGACAAAAAACAAGGACGTCTGTAAACGTCCAAGTCTTTTCCTATGCTCTATACTCAAAAATCTTACATCATCTCTTGGCTTTTTTAAGGAGGGTATCCCCTCCGAAGAGGTTTGAAGCTCTAGTTACAGCTAGAGTTTTTCAGATTCAATGCTCCTTTCCTTAGCATAAGTAAGGAATAATCGTCCCCGATGCGAGCATTAGAAATTACTTGTTCTTTTCCTTACAATTTATAAGTCTCTCAGAAAGTGTTTCTGTCTATGCCCGACTAAGCATGGAATAAGGTTGAAAGAATGAAATTATCTTTGAGAGCCAGGGATAATCAAAATTGCTTTCATAAAAATGAAAGTTAATTTTAATCGCCCCGTGAGGGACTTACTGGTAAGTTACAATATTATACCCATTTGTCAAGTCACAAAAACTCACGATATGTTACATCGTGAGTATTCTTAATCATTTCATTAAAATGATTTCTTTAATCTATTGGGGAATTCAGGTATTAAAGTAAGGAATTTAAAGGGTTATTTCCCTTCGCGATATTTTACGTAATCATCACGAATTATCCAAGAAGCAACTTTAAAAATTAATTCCAGCGATTCCTTGGGATTATTGACCGAATGATTTTTGAGCGGGTCCATGACCGGGTTATCTTTGAGATTATTTAACGCTTTTTCCGCGCCGATTTCAAAATCGTACAGTGTCCGTAATTTCCAGCTGTCCATCAGATCAAAAATTTCTTTTTTAAATTTGGGATAGACTTCATCAAACTTTGAATCTTGAAGCAATTTTTTACCCTTTTCGCTCGGGACCGTGGGGCTATTACTATGACCATATTGAGTATGAACCTTTAATCCCTGAATATCCAAGCCGCAATCAGTTAAGTTGCTCCAAATCATTTTACAATCGTTCTTTATTTCGTCAATATCCGTTTCTATGTGCCTTACCGATTCGTCTGTTCTGATAATCATTTCTTTCGTCTCACCTAAAAGAAGATTTGACACAACATTGCCAATTTTTTTGATAGTTCCCAGGCTGGGCTTTTCCATGTTTTTGAGAGAATTGTTTATCAATTTCATTATAACACCAAAATCAAGTTATTTATCCACAATAGCCCACAATTATAACTAATCATATTATTCCAGTATAGCTACTAATTTTTATTTTTCTTTAAGTTCTAATTTTTATCCAATTACCTCTTTCCCTAATAACCACGATGCCACCAAGACAACTGGCGCAAACATAATTTGGGTCTCTGCCACCTAAATTTAAGCTTCTGGCCACCGCCTTTTTTAAGAACTTTATGCGTATATGTTTTCTTTCCCCGCCTCTTCTTTGATTTTTTTAGCGATTTCGGCCGTCATTTTGGGATTTTCGATTAAGAAAGTTTTTGATGCTTCCATGCCCTGGCCTAATTTGGTATCGCCATAATTGAACCACGCCCCGCCTTTATTGACCACGTTGTATTTAACGCCCGTATTGATGACATCGCCTTCGTAGGAGATGCCTTTGTTGTACATAATATCAAACTCCGCGGTCTTGAAGGGAGCAGCGACTTTATTTTTAACGACTTTCACTTTCACGCGGTTGCCGATAATATTGTCGCCCTGCTTGATCTGCGCGGTGCGGCGCACGTCCACACGCACGGACGAATAGAATTTTAAGGCCTTCCCGCCCGGGGTCTCTTCCGGATTGCCAAACACAATCCCGATCTTCATACGGATCTGATTGATGAAAATAACGCTCGTGCCGGACTTAGCCACGATGGCCGTCAATTTGCGCAAAGCCTGACTCATCAGCCGAGCTTGCAAACCCATATGCTGCTGCCCCATCTCGCCTTCAATTTCCGCGCGCGGCGTTAAGGCTGCCACCGAGTCAACCACGATGAGGTCAATGGCCGCCGAGCGCACCAAACTCTCCACGATATCTAAGGCTTGTTCGCCTGTGTCGGGCTGGGAGATCAGCAGATCGTCAATTTTCACGCCGATACGTTTGGCGTATTCCGGGTCCAGGGCATGCTCGGCGTCCACGAACGCGCAGAACCCGCCCTTCTTTTGTGCCTGAGCCACCGTGTGGAGCGCCAGGGTCGTTTTACCGCTGGATTCGGGCCCGTAGACCTCGATTATCCTGCCCTTAGGAAAACCACCCACTCCCAAGGCCAAATCCAAAGAAATGGAACCGGTCGGGATAGCGTCTACATCCACTCTTTCCGCTTCGCCCAATTTCATAATTGACCCTTCGCCGAATTTTTCCTTGATTTCATCAATAGCCGTCGCCAGCGCTTTGTTTTTCTCCGTCTGCTCCGCAGTATCGTTTTGTTTTGTCATGGTGTTTTTATATAATTATTATTTCCCGCTCAAGGCGGAAATTATTAATAAAATTCTGTACAAACTATTTTGTCATTCCCGCCCCGTATCGCACAGTACGGGGTAAACTCCGACGGACAAGCAAGCCCGGGATGACAATTAGGGGTTAATTTTATAATCCTCTCCTGCCGCTTTGGCGCTTACCCCGCTCTACAGGACCGCCAAAAAAGCGGCAAAAGTTTTACTGTAATATAATTCTTCTTATAACCGAGCTGCTCTTCCCGAACCGGTTCGTCGCTTCAACCGTTATGGTATTTAAACCGGACACCAGATTTATCGTTTGTTCAAAATTACCGTTCTTATCAATATAACTTTGCTGACCGTTAATTGTCAATTTAACACCCGGCTCCGTCTGCCCTCTGAACGACACCTGAGCGCTGTTAGTTATAAAATCGGCTAAGGCCGGTTCAGCAACATTCAAGCCCGGCGGGCTCAATAAAAAATGCAATTGGTAAAAAAAATAACCGGCGATCAAAAATAAGATCACCAGCCCCGCGGCCCAGCCTAAGGTTTTAGGCGTGATGACGAACCGGTGCGCCCGCAAAACCGGCAATGATTGGTGCGCCTGATTCCTTAAATGGCTGGCAATGCGCGATTCTTTTTCATATTCGTCCATTAAAACTTTTTCGTCAATTCCCAGAAGCTTGGCGTACTTGCGCAAAAAACCTCTGGAGTAAACATCGGCCGGCAGTTTTTCTATTTCGCCCGCTTCCAGGCACTCCAGGTATTTTATCGGCAAATTTAAAAGCTGGGCAACCCTTTCTTTGGTCAAACCAGCTTCCTCCCGGTTTTTTTTCAATTGGCCACCAAAACTCGGCAGCTCCTCCACCGCCTTAGCCGTAAAAACCATGGATCATCTAAACATAGAAACATATTAACATAAAAACATAAATGCAAACCTATGTTTAAATGTTTTCATGTTTAAATGTTTTCATGAGCTAAAACACATCCGCTTCTTCTTCCTCTCCGACTTTCGGATTACCCGGAACACCCGGAATGCCATCCACCAACACCTCGCGGGGCTTGGCGCCGTCGCCCGGCCCAACAACCCCGTTCTCTTCCAGCATATCCAAAAGCCTGGCAGCGCGGGCGTAACCCACGCGCAGCCGCCGCTGCAGAAGGGAGGCCGAGGCCTTGCCGCTCTGGATAACCGTTTCCCTAGCTTCATTATACAGATCGTCGTCCCCGCCGTTTTCGCTGCTGCCGCCGCCAAATATCGCTCCCTGGGCGCTGCGCGCCCGCGTTATGTCGTCGGCGTAGTCAGCCGCCATATTTTGCTTGGCTAAAAATTCCACTATTTTTTTCAATTCCTTCTCCGCCACAAAAGTTCCCTGCACGCGCCGAGGCTTGGCCACGTCGCCGGATAAAAACAGCATATCGCCGTTGCCCAGGAGCTTGTCGGCGCCGGAGCCATCCAGGATGGTACGGGAATCAATTTGCGAAGCTACCTGAAACGCCACGCGCGAAGTAATGTTAGCCTTGATCAAACCCGTGATAACTTCAACCGAAGGCCGCTGGGTCGCCAGTATCAAGTGAATGCCGACCGCGCGCGACATTTGCGCCAGGCGGACGATCGTGGCTTCTACTTCCCGGCCGTGCGACGCCATCAGGTCCGCCAGCTCGTCCACGATAATAACAATATAAGGCAAGGGCTCGTCTATTTCGCCATCCACGAATTTTTTATTATACGAAATTATGTCGCGCGCCTGCACACTTGACAGTATCTCGAACCGCCGCTCCATTTCCGACACCGCCCAGCGCAGCGCGTTAACCATTTTTTCGGCGTCAACGATAACCGGGGTCAATAAATGCGGCAAGCCATTGTAGATCGGAAACTCCACGCGCTTGGGATCGATCAGGATCATCTTTAAAAAATTAGGCGCCTGCCGATAGAGCAAGCTCGCGATGATAGAATTTAAACAGATGGTTTTACCCGTTCCCGTCGCGCCGGCGATCAGCAAATGCGGCATTTTTTCCAAATCCGCAAAGATCGGCATCCCCGCCACATCGCGGCCCAAAGCAATAGTGAGCATTTTGTGGTTATGGCCGAATTCTTCCTGCTCCACTAAATTCTTTAAACGGACTTTCATCGCGGCTTTATTGGGCAACTCTATGCCCACCAGCGAGCGGCCCGGAATTGGCGCCTCAATACGGATGGGGTGCGCGGCCAAAGCCAGAGACAGATCATTATGCAGCGTGGTAATTTTAGATAATTTCACGCCCTGAGCCGGCCGAAAGGTATATTGGGTAACGGTCGGGCCGATATTAACCTCCGCCATTTCCACTTCAATGCCAAAATGCTGCAACGTGCGCTTAATAATATTGGCGTTTGCTTTGATATCGCCGCTCGTCGGCTCGCCCGAGTCCGCTTCCAGCAGGTCAATTGGCGGAAATTTATAATCAGCCATGGTCATTTTACTCTGCAGCAACAACATTTCGTCTTTCTTGGCTTTCTTTTCTTCTTTAGTTTCCGCAACTGGCGGCGCGGCTTTAGCGTTATTTTCGGATACACCTAAATTCTTCACCTTAAAGCTCGGCGAGGGCATGATCTTTTGCATCAAAGAATCAAGCGCCGAGAGTTCGCTTGTTTCCGCCCGGCCGCCCTTTGTACCTCGAACAAACTCGGCGCCCCGGCCTTTTTTATCTCCGCGGTCAAAAATAAGATCCGCCAGCTTCTTCAAGGAAATATTGAAAGTAATCAGCAAAGAAACGAAGATCAACGCGATCAAGATAATGTAGCTAGCGTAGACGCCCAAAAATTTCAAAAAGGGGTAGGCGATGGCCACGCCCAAATATCCACCGCCGCGGCCATTTTCAATACTGCCGCCCAAAAACATCTGCAGCACCCCTAAGAAGCTCAACAAAAACAGCGCTATGCCCCAAAACGGCGTACCGTAGAATTCTTCATGCAGCGATTTTAAGATCGCGATACCTCCCAAGACAAAGGATAAGGGCACCAAAAAATAACCCCAGCCAAAAACCAGACCGAGATATTTATACAAAAGATCGCCGACTTCTCCGGCCGCGCCAAAGGCGCTCAAAACCGTTATCAAGGCGCCGACAAAAAGCAGTACCGCGAATATCCCTTTTTTGGTTTGGTCGTGCAAATTAAGCTTGGGCCCCTGGAACTTAAACCCGCTTTTGAATTTTTTAGCCATCTATTCATGGTGTCATCCCGAGAAGCGTAGCGACGAGGGATCTCCCGCGTATGCGGGCTTGCGATCTCGGACAAGCCGAGAGGTTCCTCGCTGCGCTCGGAATGACAATATCGTATTTCTTTATATATTATATAAAATCCCTCCTAATCACGCAATGCCCACCCAGACATCCGATGTCCCAAATATTAATGTATTTTGATTCCGGACATCGGATGTCGGATATTGGATCTCAACACCTATGTCCCTTTCGTGGGGTTTTGTAGCGACTTCTTTTTGTAGTTTATTCGTAGCAATAAAAAGAGGCCGACTTTTTGCCGACCTCCTATAGACATATTCCGTAGCAGCGTTTTACGACTTAACGCCCGAGTCAGACTCCTTGCCCAACTGGATCGCTTTCGGCACAGCCCTGATAAGCCCGGACAAAACATCCGCCATTTGTTCAAGTTGCTCTACCAACTCCGAAAGGCCTCCGGAGGGTTTCAGGGTTTTTGCGAAAATCCCTTCCGGCTCTGTCTTGGTTCCCGCCGGAAAAGCCAGGGCAATCAACCCAGACAAAGTGTCCGCTAACCGCGCGGCTTCTTCCGCCATCTCCACGAGTCTATCCTGTCCTCCGCTTTTCGTTTCCATGACGCCTCCTTTTCCGAGTTAGTGACTTAAGCATGTTTAGCGTGGATATGGAGAAATACTTAAAATCTCTGGCCATACCCGGTACGTCCAATTTCTTTAGGCCTTCTCGTCGAATACCCCCAAAGAAATTTCTTTGCGCGTCCATTCGCCTGCGCGATTCAACGGCTTGCGGCGATTGGACAGCCTTGCTTATACTCTTCGGTATCATAGCAAATTCCTCCTCCCTGATTTAAAAACCATAAAAAGAACACCCAAATGTCTAATCTCCCTTTTTATATATAATCGCACACTTACCTATAATAAGTCAAATTATCGCGTCAAATACACTGAAAAATCATTCTATAGAACACATCACATTATGTTCACGATAGCGAACATAATGTGATGTCAGATATTTCATTTTTCATTATCGTATCCGCCTATCAAGATTGAACTTCAATAGATTTTATCCGATAGATTTTACCAAAGCTCCCCGCGGCGCGCCTGCGCCGCGGGGAGCTTATTTTTCACTCCTTATTCACTTATTTACTATTTCTACTGTCCTCTTTCTGCTCTTCTTCTATTTCCGCCACCGTACGGTAGCCCGTGCCGGCCGGAATTAAGCGGCCGATGATAACGTTTTCTTTCAGGCCCCGGAGCTTGTCTTCTTTGGCTTGCGACGCGGCGCTGATCAAAACTTTAGTCGTTTCCTGGAAAGACGCGGCCGACAACCAGCTTTCCGTGCTCAAGGCAACTTTGGAGATACCCAGCAACAATTGCACCGCCGTAGCAGTCTTGCCCTTGCCAGCCTTGGCGCGCTGGATATCATTTTCCACCAAAAATCTTTGTTTTTCCACGATGTCGCCCATCAGCAAATTCGTGTCGCCGACTTCCTTCACGCGCACGCGCGAGAACATTTTTTTGATGATAATTTCAATATGCTTGTCGTTGATGCCTTCGCCCTGCGAGATATAAATGCTTTGCACTTCCTTGGTCACGTAGCGCTGGACCGCTTCTTTACCGGACAGCTTGAACAGTTCCTTCAAATCCACGTGCCCTTCGCTCAACTGCTGGCCCTTGATCACCAAATCCCCCTCTTTCACCCATAAAGTCGTGCGGATCGGCATGGCATATTCTTTTTCCTGTTCCTCAAAATTTTCGGGCTTAACGACTTTCTTTTTAGCCGATTTTTTCGCCGTCTCTTTTTCTTTACCCGGCAAGTTCATGCCTTTTATCTTGATGACGCGGGACGAACCAGCTTCTTTTATTTCTACCACTTTGCCGTCGATCTCGGAAACCAGCGCTTTGCCTTTAGGCACCTGGCACTCAAAAATTTCCTGCACGCGCGGCAA
Source organism: uncultured Candidatus Saccharibacteria bacterium (assembly GCA_964579775.1). Classification (GTDB taxonomy): domain Bacteria; phylum Patescibacteriota; class Minisyncoccia; order Portnoybacterales; family GWB1-42-6; genus UBA8475. The sequence continues at coordinate 12,400 of CAZOGP010000008.1, forward strand.
ACCTTGAGTGATGTCGCCGGCCGCCGCCACGCCACCGGTATGAAAAGTTCTCATAGTCAGCTGTGTGCCCGGCTCCCCGATGGCTTGCGCGGTTACGATACCCACGGCCTCGCCCAGTTTTACGAGTTGATTGCGGCCCAAGTCATAGCCATAGCACATCTGGCAAATCCCCTGCCGCGACTGGCAGGAGATCACCGAACGCACTTTTATTTTTTCCAAACCCAGATCATCAATCTTCTTGGCCGCGTATTTATCGATCAGCGCGTTGCGCTTAACAATGACTTCCTCGCCCGACTTTATCTCTTCCTGGGAAACGCGGCCCACGATACGCGACGCCAAAGAACGGCCCAATTCCTTGCCGTCGACGCGGTAGATATAAATGCCTTCCTTATCCCCGCAATCGACTTCCGAGATCACCACGTCCTGCGAAACGTCAACCAGGCGGCGCGTGAGGTATCCGGCCGTCGCGGTGCGCAGCGCCGTGTCGGAGGAGCCTTTGCGCGCGCCGTGAGTGGAAATAAAGTATTCCAAAACATTCAAACCTTCTTTCAAACAGCTTTTCACCGGTAATTCAATAATGTCGCCCGCCGGGCTCACCATCAAACCTCGCATACCCATTAATTGCGCTGTCTGGCCCCAGGAGCCGCGCGCGCCCGAATCCACCATTAAGTGCACAGGACCGTTGGGATCCAATTCCTTCACCACAAGCTTGCCGATGCTATCAATAGCGGTGAACCAGATTTCAATAATCCTGGCCCGGCGCTCTTCGCGCGACAGCAAGCCTTCCAGATACTGATGGTGGATGGTTTCCACTTCCTTTTCCGTGCTTTCCAATAACTCTTTTTTCTCCACGGGCACCTTCAGATCATCCATGCCCCAGGAAATGCCTGATTTGGTTGAATACTCAAAACCGATCTGTTTTATTTTATCCAAAATTTCGGCGGCTTTCTTGATCCCGCACTTATCGATGATCTCTGCTACCAGGGAATTTAGCATTTTCTTTTTGAGCTCGCCGTTAACAAACCCGACTTCCGGCGGCATGATCTGGTTGAAGATCAATCGGCCGGCGGAGGTCTCAATAAATTTATCTTTCCTGTCCGAAATGTAGTTCAAAGGCGTTTTTACTTTAATTTTCGCTTTGAGGTCAATATCGCCGGACTGGTAAGTCAATATCGCTTCATCGCTGTTCTGGAAATATTTACCTTCGCCCTTGGCGCCATCCGTAATTTTTGACATCCAATAGCAACCCAAGATCATATCCTGGGTCGGAATAGCTATTGGTTCGCCCGTGGCCGGCTTTAAGAGGTTAACAGACGAGAGCATGATCTTGGCAGCTTCGTTTTGCGCTTCATCGGTCAACGGCAAGTGGACTGCCATCTGGTCGCCATCAAAATCCGCGTTGAACGCGCGGCAAACTAATGGATGGATCTGGATGGCCGAACCCTCAATTAGCACGGGCTGGAAAGCCTGGATGCCCAAGCGATGCAGGGTCGGAGCGCGATTCAACAGAACGTACTTGTCCTTAATGACTTCTTCCAGGATCGCCCAGACTTCATCCGTTTCCAGTTCAATTAAGTGGCCGGCGCCGCGGATATTATAAGCCAAACCCTGTGCAACCAATTTATTAATAACAAAAGGCTTGAATAATTCCAAGGCCATGTGTTTTGGCAAGCCGCATTGGGATATTTTTAAGGTCGGGCCGACGACAATGACCGAGCGGCCGGAGTAGTCAACGCGCTTGCCCAGCAAATTTTGCCGGAAGCGGCCGGTCTTGCCTTTCAACATATCCGCCAAAGAACGTAGCTGCCGTTTTTGTCCCGTTGAGGCCATAACTGGCCCTTGCCCGCGCCTAGCGGAATTATCAATTAACGCGTCCACTGCTTCCTGCAGCATGCGCCGCTCGTTGCGGCAAATGACTTCCGGAGCGTTCAACTCCAATAATTTTTTCAAACGGTTATTACGGTTAATGACGCGCCGGTAAAGATCATTCAGGTCGCTGGTCGCAAAGCGCCCGCCATCCAGCGCCACCATCGGGCGCAGATCCGGCGGCAGGACCGGCAGTACGGTCAGGATCATCCATTCGGGCCGCAAATTGGCGTGGATCATGCCCGCCACAATACGTAATCGCTTGGCCGCTTTTTTCTGAGCCAGGTCGGAAGCTTTGGCTTTCTCTATCATCAATTCCTCTTTCAAAACATTCAAGTCAACTTGGGACAGGGCTTTATGGACCGCCTCGGCCCCGATGGCCGCCTCAAAAACCTGACCGTATTTCAGGCTCAATTCATAATAATCGTTTTCGGAGATCGTCTGGAGCGGCTCCAAGCTTTTCAGTTCCGCCAGGCTCTTATCCCGTTGCTCTTTCAACGACTGCTTTTCCTGAAGTTTAGTATCGCCGGGCAAACTTTTTAATTTTTGCTTGTATTCTTTTTCAATTTCTTCCAAAGCTTTGAAGCGCGCCGCTTCATCAACCTTAATGACCAGATAATTAGCAAAGTAAACAACTTTTTCCAGGTCCTGCACCGACAGATCCAATATCAAGCCGATCTTGGACGGCACGCCGCGCAAGAACCAGATATGGGAGACCGGCGAGGCCAGGGTAATATGACCCATGCGCTCGCGACGCACGATGGCCCGCGTCACTTCCACGCCGCATTTATCGCAGATAATTCCCTTATAGCGGATGCGCCGGTATTTGCCGCAATAACATTCCCAGTCCTTTTCCGGGCCGAAGATCTTTTCGCAGAACAGCCCGTCCTTTTCCGGCTTTTGCGTCCGGTAGTTGATGGTTTCGGGCTTCGTCACTTCGCCATGAGACCAATGCAAAATCTCCTCGGGTGAAGCGAGTTTCAATTTTATGGCTTTAAAATCACTGACCTTGTAATTAGACATAAAAATTTAAAATTGAAAAATCAAAATGAAAAATGACAATGTAAAATGTTAAAATCAGTCCCGCAGCTGCGGGACACCTAAATTTTACATTTTGAGATTTACATTTTTCATTATTCCCGAGTCGTCTCTTTCTCCGCCATGGGTTTACCGTCTTCTTCCACTTCCTCTTTAACTCCCACCAAATCAACATCCAGCGCCAGGGCTTTAAGCTCGGAAACCAAAACATTAAAAGCAGCGGGTACGTGCGGCGCCTTGATGGGCAACCCGCGGATGATCGCGTCGTAAGCGCTGGCCCGGCCCAGCACGTCATCAGATTTTATCGTCAAAATTTCCTGCAAAGTATGCGCCGCGCCATAGCCCTCTAAGGCCCACACTTCCATTTCGCCGAACCGCTGGCCGCCAAACTGGGCTTTGCCCCCCAGCGGCTGCTGGGTGATCAAAGAATACGGCCCGATGGAACGCATATGGATCTTGTCTTCCACCAAATGATGCAATTTCATCACGTAGATATAACCAACAGTTACTTTTTGGCCAAAGCTCTCGCCAGTCTGTCCGTCGTATAAAACCATCTTGCCGTCTTCCGGATAACCCGCTTTCTTAAGTTCTTCTTTTATCTCCTCTTCCGTAGCGCCATCCAAGGAAGGGGTCTGCGCTAAATAGCCCAAAGTGTGGGCGGCTAGGCCCAGATGAGTTTCCAGGATTTGCCCAATATTCATACGCGAAACCACGCCCATCGGATTTAAAATAATGTCCACGGGCGTGCCGTCGGCCAAATATGGCATTTCTTCCACCGGCAAAACTTTGGAGATTACACCCTTGTTGCCATGCCGCCCCGCTAATTTATCACCCACCATGACTTTCCGCAGCTGCGCCACTTCCACCTGAATGGTCTTAATGACGCCCACCGAAAGCTTGTCACCCTTCTCGCGCGAAAAAACTTTAATGCCAATGACCCGGCCACGCTTGCCATAAGGCATGCGCAACGACGTGTCTTTAACATCCCTGGCTTTCTCGCCAAAGATCGCGCGAAGCAACCGCTCTTCCGCCGTTAAGTCCGCTTCGCCTTTGGGCGAAATTTTGCCGACCAAAATATCATTGGGCCCGACTTCCGCGCCAATGCGGACAATCCCTTCTTCGTCCAAATCTTTCAGGCGTTCTTCGCCGACGTTAGGGATATCGGGAGTCGTTACTTCCGGCCCGAGCTTGGTTTCGCGCACATGACAGGAAAAATCTTCAATATGAATAGAGGTATAGCGGTCGTCTTGCAAAACTCTTTCCGATAGGATAATGGCGTCTTCAAAGTTAGAACCGCGCCAGGAAAGAAACGCCACCAACAAGTTCTGGCCCAGGGCCAAACGGTCTTTATCAATAGCCGCGCCCTTGGCCAAAACATCGCCCTTTTTGACTTTATCGCCTTTTTTGACGACCGGATGCTGATCAATGGAGGTAAATTGGTTGGTGCGGGAAAAAGTCTGCAATAAATAATTAGAGCGTTTGCTATTTTTGGTTTTAATGGCAATGTGATCGGCGTCAACTTCAACGATTTCGCCTTCTTCTTTGGCCACGATCAACTGACCCGAATCCAGGGCCGCCTTTTTTTCCACGCCCGTGCCCACCAGCGGCGCGTCGGGCTTAATGCAGGAAACCGCCTGGCGCTGCATGTTGGAACCCATCAGGGCGCGGGTGGCGTCATCGTGTTCCAGGAAAGGAATTAAAGAAGTGGCCACGGAAATGAACTGCTGGGGCGAAACATCCATATAGCCGATGCGGTCGGGCTTGGTGATAGACGCCTGACCGTGAACCCGGGCTTCCACGCGTTCGTCCACGAAATGGCCGTCTTTCGTCAAATGCATGCCCGCGTGGGCAATACTGAATTTTTGTTCTTCGTACGCGTTCATGTATTCGATCTCTTCCGTCACTTTGCCGTTCTTAACTTTACGGTAGGGCGTTTCCAAAAAACCAAATTCGTTAACGCGCGCGAAAGACGCTAAGGTGCCGATCAGGCCGATGTTCGGGCCTTCGGGAGTTTGGATAGGACAGATACGGCCATAATAAGTTGTGTGCACGTCGCGCACTTCAAAACCAGCCCGCTCGCGCGTTAATCCTCCTGGCCCCATCGCCGAGATGCGGCGCTTATGCTCCAGTTCCGCCAAGGGATTTACCTGGTCCATGAATTGGGAAAGCTGGGAAGTGGTAAAAAATTCTTTGACCGCCGCCATGAACGGACGGATATTGACCAGCTGCGCCGGAGTTATGGCCACCACATCCAGCGTCGTCATGCGGTCTTTCACGATCCTTTCAATGCGCGCCATGCCGACCCGCAATTTATTTTGCAGCAATTCACCCAAAGAACGGACCCGGCGGTTCGCCAAGTGGTCAATGTCGTCAGGCTGAGCGCTTGGCGTGTTGTTCAATTTGATAATTTCTTTAATAACCAGCACTAGGTCTTCCGGCCGCAAGATCCTGTTGGCTTTATCCAGCGGTACATTCAGCCCCAGGCGCAAATTGAATTTCCAGCGGCCGACTTTGGCCATATCATACCTTTCAAAATCAAAAAACATCGCTTCAATCATCTGTTGGGCATTATCAACCGTAGCTAAGTCCCCTGGCCTTAAACGTTTATAAACCTCAATAAAACCCTCGCCTTGGTTGCGCGCGGCATCTTTTTTAATGGTCGCTTCAATATAATGATTTTCCTGGTCCGTATCCACGTCCTTGAACGCGGCTAATAACGCTTCGTCCTCGGCAATGCCAAAAGCCCGCAAGAGCGAGGTCGCCGACACCTTTCTTTTGCGGTCAATTTTCACATAGATGGCGTTGTCATAGTCAGTTTCAAATTCCAGCCACGCGCCGCGGTTCGGAATTATCTTGGCGCCAAAAAGCTTGCGGCCGCGCAAACTTTGCGCGGTGAAAAATACGCCCGAAGAGCGGATAAGCTGGGAAACCACCACGCGCTCCACACCGTTCACGATAAACGTGCCGTTGGGCGTTATCAGAGGAAATTCGCCTAGGTATATTTCCTGCTCTTTTATTTCCTGGGTCTTCCGGTTAACCAGCTGCAACTTCACCCGCAACGGCGCTTCATAGGAAACGTTCTGGCGCTTGGCTTCGGCTTCGTTATATTTTGGTTCGTCAAAATAATAATCAGTAAAATAAAGATCCAGATCTTTACCGGACCAGTCACGGATCGGCGAAACTTCTTCAAAAAGTTCCTTCAATCCTTTTTCTTGGAACCACTGAAAAGAATCCATCTGCAGTTCAATTAAGTCCGGCAGCGGCATGATATTGGGATGTTTGCCAAAAAATTTATCCTTCATTTAAATAATCGCGAGGTTAATTATTAAATGAGAAACAATTTTACTCCCTCCTTTATAAAAGGAGGGATGGGGAGGATTTTCCCTCTACTTTTGAAGGAGAGGGCTGGGGTGAGGTTATACAAAACCTGGCACCGAGATAGAGTCTAAAACTTAACCTTGGATTTATAAAGCTAAATCCTAGACTCTAAAAACCAGCGGCTTGCCAAGCTAAGCTTGGCAAGCAAAACAAAAGCCACCCAACAACACTAACTTGGGCGCTTCATCAGGCCTTTATTTCGTATACATACTCAAGGCAATAAATACCTTACTTTATTAACTTGTCTTAATTATATCCCCCTATATAAATCTGTCAAGGGCCTCCTACATTGGGACATTTAAAATGTAACTTTCCCCTGTTCGGTTGGGTCATA
>CAZOGP010000009.1:0-18226 GCA_964579775.1 uncultured Candidatus Saccharibacteria bacterium
AGGAATTTATTGTCAAGATTGACATAGTAATTTTAAAATGCTACGATTTTATACCGTGGTTTTAGTTCTTATAAATTTTAACTTTTGAGAAAGAGAGGGATAGGAAATGATCCGAGAAAAAGAGAGCGAAGAGGGGGGCGCGGAAGAAGGGGGCCGCATGTCTGTTATTTTTAAAACAACAGCGTTTGTCCTGGTTGCCATTGCGGTTATCGGCGGCGCTTGGTATTACTATTAAATCAGGCGCCCGCTCTTCCGGCGTTACCTTCCGTTCCGTCGAAGGTGGCTCCCGGTGTTCCAGAGCCGATGTCAAAAGAGCCATTGCCTGCCCCTTCGTCGGCCGTTATCGCGGCTTGGCCGGAAGCGGTTTCTGAAAACGGGATCATGATCGGCAATCCTGACGCGCCGGTGACGATCAAAGAGTATACCAGTTTTCTTTGCCCGGCCTGCGGTAAGTTTGCTTTAACAGTATTGCCGCGGATAGAGAACGACTATATCAAGACGGGTAAAGTCAAAATGGTGGTTACCGTTTTGCCGCCATATGAGCTTGGCTGGGCGGCGCTTTGCAGCCAGGAACAGGAAAAATTCTTGGTATTCAGCGGTTTTATGTTCGCCCACCAAAAACAGATAACCGGACCGGAGGTTATTCGGGGATTGGCCATTGGCGCGGGATTGGACGTCCAGAAGTTCGACGTTTGCTTTAGTTCCGGTGAACGCCGGGCGAAAGCCGATGGCTGGGCCAAGGAGGCGGAGGCAAGGAAAATCTTTTCCATCCCGGCCTTCTTCATCAATGGTGAAAAATTCGTCGGTACGAGACCCTATGAGGAGTTTCAAAAGATCATTGACGAAAAACTCGTTCAGGTTCCGCGCTGACAGCAAAAAGCACGAGAGACGCCCGTTTAGGAACAATCTTAGGCGGGCATTTTAATTTTTTTCGGCTTGATTTTATGATGATCTAAGGGGTAGAATATAGTCAAATGAAACGATCGGAACTTATTTTTACCGCCGCGTTAGTGCCGGTTGACTATTTGATGCTGGTGCTGGCGGGTTTGGCGGCTTATTGGTTGCGCACGAGCACACTGTTAGCCGATTGGCGACCGGTGCTTTTTGGCGTTAATTTGCCCTTGGAAAAATATCTGGCGCTGGTTTTTCTGATCGGCCTTTTAATGCTGGTGATCTTCGCTCTGTCGGGGCTCTATGAAATTCGCCGCGCCAACGGAACCCTGGAAGATGGCGCGCGTATTTTTATCGGCGTGGCGGCCGGCCTGGCCGGTATTATCGTCTACAGTTTTATCCGCCGGGAATGGTTTGATTCGCGTTTTTTGATCTTTGCCGGCGCCCTGCTGGCGATTTTTTTTGTGCTGGTGGGTCGCCTGGCTGTCCGTGCCGCCCAAAAATTTATGGTAAAGCGCTATAAATTCGGCAGCCATAATGTTTTGGTCATCGGCGGCGATAAAATTTCCCAGGAGATGATCGAGGAAATGAAAAGCGAGTCATCGTTGGGATATAATTTGGTCCAGCATTTTCAGGATTTGGATCTGGATAAAATAAAAACTATTGTGGCCGGCGAATCGATCGACGATATCATTTTAGCTAACCCTGATTTTAGCCGTGAGCAAGTTTTAGCACTAATAGATTTTTGCGAGGAGTGTCGTTTAAATTTTAAATTCGTGCCGAATTTATTCCAAACCTTGACCATTAACGTTGAATTTGACTCCCTGGCTGGTATTCCTTTGGTGGAATTAAAGCGCACGGCGCTGGATGGGTGGGGGAAGATCATCAAAAGAGGGATGGATTTTTTCGGGGCGGCCTTTGGTATCGTCATTTTTTCGCCGATCATGGCGGTGGTCGCCGCGCTGGTAAAACTGGATTCGCCGGGGCCGGTAATCTATAAAAATGAGCGGGTCGCGCCGGATGGGACTTTTAATACGTATAAATTTCGGTCAATGAAAATAGAATATTGCACGGGTGGAGAATATGACAAGACCGGTGAAGCGGACCGTCTGGAAAAAGACCTGATTGAGAGGCAAAACATCAGGAAGGGCCCGCTTTATAAAATTGCTAATGATCCCAGGCGGACTAAATTCGGTAATTTTTTGGAAGGATCAAGTTTAGACGAATTGCCGCAGTTTTTTAATGTACTGGTTGGCAAGATGAGTCTGGTTGGGCCGCGCCCTCACCAGCCCAGAGAAGTGGCTAAGTACGAGCGGTGGCATAAAAAAGTTTTTAACGTAAAGCCCGGCATCACGGGTTTGGCGCAAATTTCCGGCCGTTCGGGAATTGATTTTGACGAAGAGGCCAAGATAGACGCGTATTACATTGAAAATTGGTCGCTGTGGCTGGATCTAAAAATAATATTGAAAACGCCGCTGGTGGTGCTGCTGGGGAGGCGCGGGCGATAAATTTTATGAGGGTTGCGTTGGTGCATGATTATTTAATCCAATACGGCGGAGCCGAGCGGGTGCTGGAGGCCTTTTGCGAGATCTGGCCCGAAGCGCCTATTTTTACTTTGGCCTACGACGAACGCCGGACAGGCGGAGCGTTTAAAGATCGCAAGATCAGAACTTCTTTTTTACAAAAAGTTCCTTTTGTCAAAAGTCACCACCGGCCGTTTTTAATGCTGATGCCTCTGGCCGTTGAGCAGTTTGATTTGTCAAAATATGACTTGGTGATCTCCGATTCGGCCAGTTTCGCCAAGGGCGTCATTACGAGGCCGGACGCTTTGCATGTGTGTTATTGTCATACCCCAACTCGCTATGTCTGGGATGACAGCCATAAATACATTAATGAGTTCAGCTATCCGGCTTTTATTAAAAAAATTATTCCATCGGCTTTAAGCTTCCTGCGGGTTTGGGATGAGTCGGCCGCGGAGCGCCCGGATGCTTATCTGGCCAATTCGCAATTCGTCGCCTCTCGTATCAATAAATATTATGGTTGTCAGGCGCGAGTGATTTGTCCGCCGGTCAAAACGGGGAATTTTTATTTGACCGGCCAGGCCAGCGATTATTTTTTAATGGTCGTCAGATTCCTGCCGTATAAAAAAGTTGATTTGGCGATCGCCGCTTTTAACAAGCTTGGCTGGCCGCTGAAGATCATCGGTGACGGTCCGGACAGGAAACGGCTTAAAAAAATGGCCGCCTCTAATATTGAGTTTGTGGGGCTCGTGGCGGAAAATAAATTGCCGGGATATTTCGCGGGAAGCCGGGCGTTTATTTTTCCGCAGGAAGAAGATTTTGGCATCACGGCCGTTGAAGCGATGGCAGCGGGGCGGCCCGTGATCGCCTACCGCGGCGGGGGAGCCCTGGAAATAGTGGAAGAAGGCAAGACCGGCCTCTTTTTTAACGAGCAGACGCCGGAGTCGCTAATAGGGGTGCTTAGAAGATTTGAATCGGCTAGATTTTCTCCCGGATATATCCGCCAGCAAGCCCAGCGTTTTGACAAAGAGATATTTAAGGATAAAATAAAGAAGTTCGTGGAAGAAATATTGGCAGCGAAGCGGTAAAGCTCGCTCGGCCACCCGCCTCGAAAAACCGCCGTCGGCTAAGCGTGGCAGTAAAGAGTATAATACCAGCCGCGGCTTGAAGTCTGGCCGCCTCGTCCGGCGCAAAGAGACAAAGACATGGAGGCGTCTGCGACACATTTTTCTTGGCGGGTGGTCTCGCTCTTAAGTTCAACCCACCCCCACTTTATCTCCCCCTCCCGAGTGCGGGAGGGGGAGAGCGAGGGGGTAGGATTCGTAATTAGCGGTAATTCGTAATTTGTAGAAAAACTATGAAAATTATTCAAGAAAGAAAAAAATGCATTGGTTGCGCCTCTTGCGCGGCGGTTTGCCCGAAATATTTTGAAATGGGTTCAGACGGCCTGGCTTCGATCATCGGTGGGCAGCCTAACGGGGAGAATATGGAATTAGAAATCCAAGAGGCTGGCTGCGCCCAGGAAGCGTCGGAAATTTGCCCGGTGCAAATCATCCAAATACAATAGATTTATGATTTACGAGATACGATTTACGAATGATTCATAAATCGTAAATCTTAAATCGAAGAATCGAAACAAGACCCTTGCTTTTTTTGTGATTTATGATAAACTGTTAACTGTTAACTGTTTTTTGCAATTCATTTTTTATGCTGGAACTAAAAGCGGAGCTAAGAACTATCCTTGGCAAAAAAGTAAGCAGTTTGCGTCAGACCGGATTTATTCCGGCTGTTTTATACGGGCACGCTAAAAAACCCGTTTCCGTGACGGTCGGCGCCAATGAATTTGATAAGGTTTTCAAGCAAGCCGGTGAAACGACGCTCTTGAGTTTGAATGTTGACGGTCAAAAGAGGAATGTTTTTATCCATGATCTGGAGAAAAATTATTTGAACGGTCAGATCATCCATGTCGACTTTTTTGAAGTTAGAATGGACGAAAAGATCAAGGCTAAAGTGCCCTTTGTTTTTGTCGGCGAGTCGCCGGCGGTCAAGGCGGACGGCGGCATCTTAGTTCGCGCTATGCATGAAATAGAAATTGAGGCTTTGCCGCAGGATTTGCCGAAAGAAATTTCCGTGGATATTTCTTCCCTGAAAACTTTTGAAGACAAGATCAGGGTTGAGGATCTGGCGCTGGCCGGCGATATCAAGATATTGACTAATTCCGATGAAACGATAGTTTTGGTTGCTCCGCCTCGGTCCGACAAAGAAATTGCGGACCTGGAAGCTAAGCCTGCGGAAGGCGCGGTTGAGGAAGTTAAAGTGGTCGGCGAAGAAGAGAAGGCTGCGGCAGCCACCGAGGCGGCCGCTGGCACCCCAGCTGAGCCGACTAACGAAAAAGCCGCCAAATAGTTTTTGGAGTTTTGCTTTCTAATTTAAAGTCTTTTTGATGGGAAAATTTTTTGACAATTGGCCGTTTCTAAAAATCACTCCGCGTTTTGCGGCGGGGTGGTTTTTTGTTTTGGCTGTTTTTTTGATGGTTGGCGCCGTGGCGAACGCCACGCCGGCCCAGGACCAGCAAAATAATCTGCGCCAGCAAATAGACGAGATTCAAAAGCAGATCGATGCTTACCGCGCCAGCATAGGCGACCTGCAGCAGCAGGGCAACACCTTGAAACGAGAGATTTCTTTATTGGACAGCAAGATGAAGGCGGCCCAGCTGGAGATCCAGCGCACGGCCCTGAATATCAAACAGGCGGAGCAGGAAATTTCCGATAAGAATTTAGCCTTGGGCCAGGCCGAATTAAAATTGAGCAGAAAAAGAGAGCTGATTGGAAAATACGTGCAGGCGATCTACGAACTGGACCAACAAGGAACGCTGGAAATGATCTTGAGCAATGAAAAACTTTCCGATATTTTTGACCGGGTTAGCTCTTTGCAAAGCGTCCAAGAGGGAATTCAGGAAAGCCTGACGGCCATCCAGCAGTCAAAAGTAGCCCTGGAAAGCGATAAGCAGATACTGGAAGACAGGATAGATGAGCTGAATCAGTTGAATGTCCTGCAGGAAATCCAGCGCCGCGCCGTGGTCGCCCAGCAGGGCGAAAAGAGCGATCTCTTAGCGCAGACTAAGGGCCAAGAATCAAATTACCAGGCTTTATTAAAAAAAGCTAAAGCGGACGCCGAATCGATCAGGAAGAATCTTTATTTGTTGGAAGGCGTGGGTCTTTCCATGACCTTGGAGAAAGCTTATCAGTACGCGAAAAAGGCTTCGGATCTCACCGGTATCCGGCCGGCTTTTTTACTGGCCGCGCTTAAAAACGAATCCAGCTGGGGTGAAAAAGTGGGTACTGGCACTTGGCGCAAAGATATGCACATCAGGGACCAGAAAGCTTTTATTCAGATCTGTGATGAATTGAATTTGGATCCGGATAAGACGCCGGTGTCGCGCAAGCCTTCTTATGGTTGGGGCGGCGCGATGGGCCCGGCGCAATTTTTGCCGTCGGTCTGGCTGTCTTACAGGGACAGGGTAGCGGAGCTGACCGGCCATAATCCCCCGGATCCTTGGGACATTGAAGATGCGTTCGTGGCGGCCAGCGTTAAATTAACGCAAGCCGGGGCGGCCGCGCAAAATTATAATGCCGAATGGAAATCCGCCCAGATATATTTTGCCGGCAGCCGCTGGAACAACCCGACGTATTATTTTTACGGTGACCAGGTGATGGAAATGGCGGCGGTGATCCAGGATCAGCTGAATATCATAATTCGATAAAAAAGTGGACTAAAAAACCGTCCTTCGACTACGCTCGGGACGGTTTTTTAGTTTAGAATTAATGTTGTTTTGAGCACGGAGTTTCTTTATTTGTCATCCCGGGCTTGACCTTAGCCTGCCCCGTACTTGATACGGGGGGATCCAGGGTCTGGATTCCCGCCCTTCTTGTATCAGGGTCTACGACTTTCGCGGGAAGGACATAATATTTTATGGTGTCATCAGTGAAGGAACGAGAGGAACATATTTATTAAGATTTTTTATTTGGTCGTCGCTCAGCGCCAGGGCTTGGTTGACTGCCGATTGAATATCGTTATCAGAAAAGGTCAGCTGATCGCCGACGCGCAGGGTTTTTGGCTGGCTAGCCAAGTGTTTGCGCAGATAATCCTCAATGTAAATTCTTTGTTCCGTTCCGAGCCGCTGCGCCAGTTTTGGTTTGTCTTTCAGGTATTCTTTCAGGGCTTGGCGGGCCAAGTGCGTAACGCCGTTTCCCTTGGCGGCCGTAACGGTTATTTGGCCGTTGTTTTGTTCTGTCAGGGACGCTGGGCTAGTCGCGTTCTCGATTTTTTTGCTACTGGTTGTCGGCAGTTGAGCCTTGATGCTAGCGGTTGGGCTTGGTGAGGCGGTTATTTGTTCCAGGACCGGCCTGAGCAGGGCAGTGCGGGTTTGGTAGCTTTGGTAAAAGTAGGCGGCGCCGGTAAACATAAGCGCGAGTGTCAAAATGATAATTGTCTTACGCCAGTGACGGCCGAGCCAGCCTGAACCATTAGGGTCGGCGCTAAATTGGGGGCCGGGCATGGAAAAGTTTTGCTGGTTTGGCATAGATTAAAATTATAAATTTAATCCCGTCATTCCGGGCTTGCTTGCCCGTTTATTGTTTTGGCCCCGCTTAGAAGTTCAAGCATGTTTTTCTCGCTATTAATTTAAGTAAGCGAATTCGCCTGCGGCTTTAATTTGCGAAAATACAGGCTTTGTTAAAAACTTCTAACGGGGTAAATGGGCAAAGAAGTTCGGAATGACGCTACGCCATTTTTTAAAAAAACTAATTGTCATCCCGAACGCAGTAAGGGATCTCCCGCGTATGCGGGCTGACGTTCGTCAGAGATTCCTCGCGGAGTTTATACTGAGCGAAGCGAATGTGCTCGGAATGACGCAAATTCTTATTATTGTGTCTGTTTCCGGAAGGCTTTAATTATCGGTTCCAGTTTTCCATCAATGATCGATTCCAAGTCGTGCCAGCTTTTACCGAGGCGGTGGTCGGTGATGCGGTTTTGGGAAAAATTATAAGTGCGGATCTTTTCGGACCGGTCGGCCGTGCCGATCTGCGCTCGGCGCTCGCCGGCCAGCTGCGACATCTGTTGGCTGCGAGAATGTTCATAAAGCTTGGCGCGCAGAATTTCCATGGCAATTTCTTTATTTTGCGCCTGGGAGCGTTCGGTCTGGGAAAAAACCACGACGTTGGTTGGGACATGGACAATTCGGACAGCTGTGGATCGCTTATTGACGTTTTGCCCGCCCGGGCCCGAAGAGCGCACCGCTTCAATTTGCAGGTCTTGCGGGTTGATTTTTACTTCCGTGGACGTTACCTTGGGGAGGATCGCGACTGAAGCGGTGGAGGTATGCACCCGGCCGTTCTTTTCGGTCTTGGGCACGCGTTGGACCCGGTGCACGCCGCTTTCATTCTTTAATTGTTCATAAGAGTCGGCACCGTTAATTTCCATGACGATTTCTTTCAGCCCACCGATGGAATTGCGATTGGCGTTCAAAACAGAAAAACCCCAGCCTTGAGACTGGGCATAGCGGGAATACATGCGGAAAAGGTCGGCGGCAAAGATCGCCGCTTCGTCCCCCCCGGCTCCCGCGCGGATTTCGAGAATGACACCCTTCATTTTAGTAGAAGCAAATTTACGCCAAGCATAAACGCTAATTTACGCTAATAAATAATTTTGGTTTTCAGCGTTTTTTGGCTTCTATGGTTTGTTTCTTAACCCGTTCCTTTTTGACCCCTTTTTTAGCCGAGATCTCGGTTTTTTTCGTTTGCATTTTGCGGAAGCGGTCCACCCGGCCGGCCGTGTCAATGAGTTTTTCTTTGCCGGTATAAAACGGATGGCAAGCCGAGCAAATTTCAACGTTAAGTTCCGGCTTGGTGGAGCCGACCGTGAAAGTGCTGCCGCAGGCGCAGGTCGCCTTGGCTTCGGGAAAATATTGGGGATGGATGTCTTTTTTCATTGTAGTTTATTTCCCCCCTTTATAAAAGGGGGATTAAGGGGGATTTAAATCCACCTCTTCTGAGTCTGAAGACTCATCAGAGTCTGAACGACCCAACCCTCCTTTTACAAAGGAGGGAGTAATTTATTTTTTATGTAATTCATTTTAGCACAAAATAGCTTTTTGGCAAGCCCCCACACCTAATAAGGATTTCTTTTGTACGGAATCAATCCTATGGTCATGAATCAGATTGATTAATCATAAAAATTGAAGTTATTTATCTTTGCGCCTTCGGCGCTATCCTTATTAGATGTGGGGGCAGGGGTTGCTTTTTTATAAATCTTGGATTATACTTTAGGCAATTGATTCGCTTGACTGTAATGAAAGATTTATCTTTCTTTTTTCAGTTTGGGCGGAGAAAAGCGGTAACATATAAATTATAGAATTGTCTTTGCGAGGAGCGTAGCGACGAAGCAATCCCGAACTATTGTCGTTGTCCACGGGATTGCCGCGCCCCTTCGGGGCTCCTCGCAATGACGGCTATCTTAATGACTGAAGAAAAAAGCAGTATCATTGAAGTGCAAATGCCCTCGGCCGAAAAAATGGTTGAGGCGGGAGTCCATTTTGGCCATAAAACTTCCAGCTGGAACCCTAAAATGGAGCAATATATTTTTGGCACCAGGAACGGCATCCATGTTTTTGACGTGGAAAAAACGCTGAAAAAACTGGAAGAGGCCTTGCTTTTCATGGCGCGTGTTTTAAGTAATAACGGTAAAATTCTATTCGTTGGCACCAAGCCCGCGGCCAAGGCAATAGCGAAAGAATCAGCTAAAGAGTTGAACATGCCCTACGTCGTTGACCGGTGGCTGGGCGGCACATTGACTAACTATAAAACCATCTCCAAACGCATCCAGTATTTGAAAGAATTGGAAGAGCAGCAAAAAACCGGCCAGTGGGAAAAGTTCACTAAGAAAGAGCGGCTGATGCTACAGCGGAAAATGGAAAAACTGCAGGGGCAATTGGCCGGCATTCGGGATTTGAACAAGCTTCCCGAAGTGATTTTTGTCACGGACGTGAAAGTGGATAATATCGCCGTGCGCGAAGCCAAGATAACAAAAATTCCGGTTGTGGCCATCTGCGATACCAATATGAATCCGGTTGGCATTGATTATATTATTCCCGCCAATGACGACGCCACCGCTTCTTTGAAGATGTTGCTGGCGACGATTACCGATAATCTAAAGACAGTTAAGCCGGCCGTGAAGGTGGCGGTGGAGAGCAAGGGAAAAGAGTTGTAAAATTTAACTCGGCACCCGCCTCGCTTAAGAATGAGAATTTAACTCACCTCAACCCTCTCTTTAAAAAAGAGAGGGAGTCCCTCCTCTTTTTATAAAGAGGAGGTTAGGAGGAGTTAAATTTATTCGTAATTAGTAGGAAAAATATGATCACTTCAGAACAAATCAAAAAATTAAGAGAAGCCAGCGGCGCGTCGGTGATGGATTGCAAAAAGGCGCTGGAAGAAGCGGGCGGGGATGAGGCAAAAGCCCGGGAATTTTTATCCAAGCGCGGCGCGGAGATGGCCGCTAAGAAATCCGAACGCCAAACCAACAGCGGCCTGGTGGATTCTTATATCCATGCCAATGGCAAGATCGGGGTGTTGCTGGAGCTATACTGTGAAACCGATTTTGTGGCGCGCAACGAGAATTTCAAAGCTTTGGCTCATGAAATCTGTTTGCAGATCGCGGCTGTCGGCGCGCAGAACATTGAGGAACTATTGGCTCAGCCGTATCTCAAGAATCCCGCCAAGACCGTAAAGGATTTGATCAATGACGCGGTCGGCAAGCTTGGCGAAAATATTAAAGTCGGTAAGTTTATCCGATTTGAGATCTAATACCGCGGATTCACGCCGATTGATAACGGATTCACGCGGATAATTATATATCCGCATCGTCTATTTAATAAAACCAGTGGAATCTATGGCTGTATAGTCATCAGCGTAAATCAGCGGTTTTAAAAATCAGCGTTAATCGGCAGTTGTCATATGCCTTGGATAATATTATTTGGTGCCACATTATTTGCCGGAGGGATGGTCGGGATTTTAGTGATCGTTTTCCGGAAAGTCCCGACCCTGGCCAAGCTCTCCAGCGAGAAGCAGCCTTCGCTTAACGGAAAATTAAGCGAAGAAATAAAAACGCGGCTTAGCGGACTGAAATACTCGAATTTTTTGCCGGTGTTTTTAAGCCAGCTGGAAAAAAGCCTGCGGAAATTCCGGCTGGCCATTCTAAAGATCGATAATTTATTCGTCTCCTGGATAAAGCAGGCGCGCGATAAATCCGATACCTGGACGATCCGGTCGCGGGCGTGGATGGAGCATCGGCGATTAAAGAAAAAAGAGGAAACACAAGTGCTGGAGAAGCTGGACAAAACCGAGGTCTCTCAAACCATTCAACGGATAGCCAAAGAAGTCGCCAAAGACGAAGACAACGCGTTCAAGGAAAAAGTGGAGATAGTCAATAGCGTTGAAGAAGCATCTCCAATGGCTGAACCGGCGGCGGTTGAAATTTTTGAGCCGCAACCCGAAGAGGAAGAAATTTTGACGGTTTCGGAAGAGGAGAAAAAATATATTGACGCCATCGCCCAAAATCCCAAAGACGTGGAATCCTATCGGGCGCTCTGCGATATTTATTTTAACCAGCAAAGCTATTCGGACGCCCGGGCCTGTTTCCGGCAAGTCCTCAAGCTGGACCCGACCGATGAAACAACCCGCGCGAAGCTGGAAAGCATTAAGGGATTGCGAGGCGGGAAGAAAAATAAGTGAACAAGTAAATAAGTGATTAAGTGCTTTAATTCCGTCATCTTTTGCCACCTTAGCTCAGTCGGCAGAGCAACAGTTTTGTAAACTGTAGGTCCTCGGTTCGAATCCGAGAGGTGGCTCTAAGGCAAAAGATGACGGAATTTTTTGTCTGGACAATTTTGGGTAAGATGTTAATATTTAAGCGTAGCGATTAGCCATAAGCGATAAGCCATTAGCTAATTTCCAGGGGTGGCAGAGCGGTTTATGCGGCGGTCTGTAAAACCGTTTTATGCAGGTTCGACTCCTGCCCCCTGGACACGCTAGTGAGCCCTACCGAAGGGCTTAGTTTTGAACCTAAATCGGTTCTACTCCTACAAGGTTCAAAAACTCAAAAAATAGTATTTGCCTTAAATAAAGGATTCTATAGGTTCGACTCCTAGATGGTTTCTTATGATAAAACTGCTCTAATTTAGGGTAGTTTTTAGTTTTTTATCCACAGTTTAACTTTGCGTAAGACTTGACATATGTAAAGTTAGATGATAAACTTTAAATATAAATATTCTTATATAAAGTTGTCTATGAAAAATACAACCTTCAAATCAGGAATTTACAAACAGCAGTATGAATACAAGAGTTTTTCTCCGTCTTTGATCAATGCGCCTTTCAATTGGTCAGATTCTAAAATAGATGTGCTACTTGAAGATGCGACAAGATATCTGGGAGAACTAAACGCTTATTCTTCGCTCGTGCCGGACGTGGATTTTTTTATCAGGATGCACGTTTTTAAAGAAGCCACAACTTCCAGTAGAATAGAAGGGACTAAGACTGGGATGGATGAAGCGCTTTTGCCCAAAGAAGAAGTTAATCCCGAAAGGAGGGACGATTGGGCAGAAGTTCAAAATTATACAAAGGCAATGGATTTTGCGATCGCCGAATTAGAAAAACTTCCGCTTTCGATGCGGCTTCTTAAGAATACCCGTGAAATTTTGTTATCCGGCGTTCGCGGCAGACATAGAAATCCCGGGGAAATACGTAATAGCCAAAATTGGATTGGCGGCTCAACATTGAAGGACGCCATTTTTATCCCGCCGCATCCCAGCGAGGTGTTGGATTTGCTCAGTGATTTGGAAAAGTTTTGGCATAACAAAAAAATTGATATGCCGCACTTGATCAGGATCGCTATTTCTCACTATCAATTTGAAACCATCCATCCATTTTTGGATGGAAATGGCCGTATCGGTCGATTACTTATTACTTTGTATCTAGTGTCGCAAAATATTCTGCAAAAACCAACCTTATATCTTTCTGACTTTTTTGAAAGGAATAAGGGGTCCTACTACGATGCTCTTACTGTTGTGAGAACCTCAAATGATCTGGAGCATTGGATTAAATTTTTTTTGGTTGGCATTGCGGAAACAGCAAAAAACGGCAAATTAACATTTGAGAAAATTATCGCTCTCAGGCATCAGTCTGAACAAAAAATCATGCGTTTGGGCAAGAGAGCAAAAGTGGGCCATGAACTATTAAAGCATCTATATTCTCAGCCTATACTAAGCATTAAGCAGATAGCCGAAAGATTAAAAATCACCAATCCTTCAGCCAGTACGCTAGCCAAACAATTCGAAGCGGCAGGAATTCTTAAAGAAATCACCGGGTTTAAAAGAAACCGGTCGTTTGTGTTTTCTGAATATCTGGAATTATTTGAAAAATAACTTTTTATTATGTCAAAAATACAAAATCAAAAATTAAAAAAGAAGTTTATTGGAAATGTAAAAAATGTGGAGATGAGATTTATTGGAATACGCACAAGCAAATGATTAATTGTAAATGTGGCGCTTTAGGTGTGGACGGATGCGAATTTTATGTGCGATTGATTGGTAGTAAAGTGGATCGGGAAGAGATTATGAAATAGAAAATTAGCTATGGTCGAATAGATAAAAATATGACTCAGGCACAAGCGCTAACGATTTTAAAAACCGGCGCCAATGTTTTTTTAACAGGCGAGCCTGGATCGGGCAAAACGCACGTCGTTAACGAGTACGTGGCGTATTTGCGCGTGCATGAAATTGAACCGGCTGTCACGGCTTCAACCGGCATCGCCGCGACCCATATCGGCGGATTTACGATTCATTCTTGGTGCGGCATAGGTATTAAAAAACAATTGGAAAAACGCGATCTGGAAAAAATTGCGTCAAGCGGCTACATCAAAAAAAGAATCAACCGCGCGAAAATTCTCATCATTGATGAAATTTCCATGCTTTTGCCGGGAGCTCTGGCTATGGTTGACATTGTTTGCCGGAAAATCAAAGGGAATGACGCGTCTTTTGGCGGTTTGCAAATTGTTTTAGTTGGCGATTTTTTTCAGTTGCCGCCGGTTGTTCGTTATGAGGAAACCGATCCGCAAGGCTCGCTAATTCAGGAATCATCGGCGCGATTTGCTTACGATTCGCCGGCCTGGGCGGCGGCCAACTTGACTGTTTGCTATCTTGGCGAGCAATATCGCCAGGATGACGCTGATTTCCTTGAAGTTTTAACGGCGATCCGTTGCAACAGATTTGAGAACCGTCATCTTTGCCACATTGCCAAAAGAAAAATTCAGCGACATTCGGCTATGCCATCCGCGCCAAAACTTTTTTCCCATAATATTGATGTTGACCGCGTTAATGAAGAAATGCTGACCAAATTGCCCGGCGAACAAAAAGTTTTTTTGATGTTTTCCAAGGGTCCGCGGCCGATTGTTGAGTTGCTTAGAAGAGGATGTCTGGCGCCGGAAAAACTTTGTTTGAAAATAGGCGCGGAAGTGATGTTTGTAAAAAATAATTTGAAAGAGGGATTTGTTAACGGAACTTTGGGCAGAGTTGAGGCATTTGATAAAACTGACGGCTGGCCGATTATAAAAACGCGAAATGGCCGAAAAATTTCAGCTGAACCTATGGATTGGGCGCTTGAAGAAAACGGGGTAACGCGCGCCCAAATCACGCAATTGCCTCTGCGCTTGGCTTGGGCGATAACGGTTCATAAAAGCCAGGGGATGAGCATGGACGAGGCAGTGATGGATTTGAGCGATGTTTTTGAATTTGGTCAGGGTTATGTGGCGCTTTCGCGCGTGCGGCGCCTGGCGGGTTTGCATCTTTTAGGATGGAATGAAAAGGCATTTCTGGTGCATCCGGAAATTCTTGCCAAGGACAAGATTTTTCGCGCGCATTCAAATAGGGCTAAAGAATTTTTATCGAATATTTCAAGCACAGAGCTTGCCAAAAGGCATGAAAATTTTATCATCGCTTGCGAGGGAAATTTGAGGACAAATGAAGATCTTTCCAAAAAAATTGGCGATCGATGGGAGAGAAAAGAAAAAGTAGACACGCATGTTGTAACTTTGGCGCTGTGGAATGAGGGAAAAAGTATCGCACAGATCGCCAAATTGCGCGGGCTTAAAGAAGCAACAATTTTTTGTCATGTGGAGAAGCTCATAAATAATGAAAAAATTAAAAAGAATGATTTTCCGCGCCTTTTGACGCTGACACTTAAAGAATCTTTGCCGGAAATTCACGCGGCATTTCGCGAAATTGGCGTCGATAAGCTTTCGCTGATTTTTGCCAAATTAGTCGGCAGGTATTCGTATGACGAATTACGCATTGCCAGAATAATGTATCAAAAATAATATGCATGCTGGTTTGGCGCCTCAAGAAAAAATTGATATCTTCAAGAATCTTTTTAAGGGCAGAAACGATGTTTTTGCGGCGCGATGGGAGAGCAAAGACAAAATAAAAACCGGCTATACGCCGGTTTGTTTAAACGAGTGGAAGCGGGGTGCTTGCATAAAAATTAGCAGGGGCAAATGCAAGGATTGTGAAAACCAAAAATACGCTTCTCTGAGCGACTATTATATTGAACAGCATTTGCGCGGTTATAAAACTTATGGAATTTATCCGTTGTTGGACGATAATGCTTCTTATTTTATCGTCGCCGATTTTGACGGCGAAAATTGGCAGGCAGAAGTCGCTGAATTTATTGAAAAATGTGGCCAATATCATTTGACGGCGTATATTGAGAGATCACGATCGGGTGAAGGAGGGCATGTTTGGTTGTTTTTTGCCGACAAGTATCCGGCTCACAAAAGCCGGAATATTGTTATAAATATTTTGAGAGAATTGAAAATCGTTGATCAGCTTAACAAAGAAGACAGTTTTGACCGGCTTTTTCCGAATCAGGAGATTTTAAGTGGTAAGGGATTAGGCAATCTTATAGCGTTGCCGCTTCAAGGAGAATCAAGGAAAAGTGACAATACTGTTTTTCTTGATTTAGAAAATGAACTTAGACCATTTGATGATCAATGGCTATTTTTAAAACAAGTGAAAAAAATATCAATTGATGTTCTGGACAAAAATTACAATAAGTTTAATCAAAAACAGGCGCCATCCAAGGCCATCGCGAAGAGATTGTTAACGATTATTTTGCGAGAACAGATTTTAATTAGTAAAACAAATTTGCCAAAAATTTTAATTAATTTTTTGAGAGATAATTTGAACTTTTTTAACTCGGAGTATTTGATTAAAAAGAGAATGGGGTTAAGCACTTATGGCGTTGAAAGATATTTTAAACTGGTTCAAGCAGAAGAAAAAAACATATCGATTCCAAGGGGATTTTTGGAAAAGCTGATAGATTTTTTGAATGAAAATAATATAAAATTTGAACTGATTGACGAGCGCATCAAATTGAATCCGGTAAATTTTGAATCAAGCGCCAAGTTATTTGATTATCAAAAAGAAGCTGAAAATGATCTATTATCATCGGAGAGCGGAATTTTAGTAGCGCCGCCTGGTTCGGGCAAAACGATAATTGGCATAGATTTAATTGCCAAGCTGAAACAACCGGCGTTGATATTGGTTCACAAAAAACAAATTTTTAATCAGTGGCTCGAAAGAATCGAGCATTTTTTGAATATTCCCAAACGAGAGATAGGGCGGATAGCTTCAAATAAAAAGAAAATAGGCGATAAAATCACCGTGGCTATGGTTCAGAGTCTTAATAGGATGGGCGACTTGAAAGATACCTCCGACAAATTTGGAATAATTTTGGTTGATGAATGCCATCATATGCCGGCTAAAATGTTTCGCAGTGTTATTACCAAATTTCGTCCGTATTATTTATACGGATTAACTGCTACGCCGGAAAGAAAGAATAATGATGAAGAACTCATTTTTATTTATTTGGGAGAAATTTTGCATGAGATTAGCAGGAATTTTAATAAACAGGCATTTTTGAAAAATGAGCCGATAGCCAAAATATCGGAAAATTCAAAAGTGAGTATAATTATTAAAGAAACAGATTTGGAGGTTCCTTTTAAGGTGAGAACCGATAATTTTCAAATTCTTTCCAAAATATTGATTTTTGATTCGGCCAGGAATAGTCAGATTGTAAACGATATAAAATCGGAAGCAGATAAGGGTTTGAAATGCTTGGTTTTAACAGAAAGAAAGGAGCACGTTGAAGTGCTTAGTTATTATTTGAAGCACGAATATGAGATTGTAACTTTAACAGGAGATTTAACCGATAAACAAAGAAGAGAAAAAATTAAACAGATCGAATCAGGCAATTTTCAGATTTTGTTGGCCACCGGACAGCTGATAGGCGAAGGCACGGATTTTCCGAATTTGAATTGTTTGTTTTTGGTTTACCCGTTCGCTTTTTCTGGTAAATTAACTCAATATATTGGAAGAATCCAGCGAGGCGGAAGCGCGGATAGAATCATATACGACTATCGTGATATTAAAATTAAATATTTTGAGGGATTTTTTAAAAAGAGATCAAGGTATTATAAGAAGAACTTTGCTTGAAAAATTTTGATTATGGGCTTAAAATGAAGTAGATAGGATAATTCTGGATATTTTTGTGTAATTTTATACGTGAAATGACGCTAGGGCGACCGAGGCGGTTGGACTCCTAGCGCGGGGACTCTCTAGTGAGCCCTACCGGGCCCCATTCACGCTGACTAAATTGAGCAAAGTCAAGACGAAAAAACTACCCGGATTTACGGATAGTTTTTTCGTCTTTTAATCTTCTGGCGATGGACAATATTATTCAGGAATTGAAAAAGTGTGGTTTAAGCGATTATTTTTCTTTTTTCGATTCTTCCGTAGCCCACAGTAACCATTTTTTGATTGTCAGCAAAACTTTTCCGTCTCCAGCTTTTTCTAATCCACTAAGGACTTCTTCTTTATTCCCTAATTTTAATTGTATTTCGGCATATTTTCTCCAAGATTTACTTATTTCTTCCGGATAGCCAGAAGCGTCAAAAAGTATAGCCGATGCTTTATATGCTTGAGCCGCTTTATTATAAAACCCGTTTTTTTCAAAATCTTCTGCCTCATTTTTTAGCTGAAATCCGCTTCTTTCTTTGAAATCCGCTTCTATTTCTTCTGAAGATTTTTGCTGACCGATGCCGTCCATGATTTCTTTTACTTGATTAATGGCGCTTTCTTTCTTTTCTTCGTATTTTTTAATTGCCCCGTCTGCTTTTTCAAAATTAGCCGCTTTTTTGTAATATAGAGAGGCAAATTCATAACTTCCTTCTTTTTCGCACTCTTGCGCGGCCTTTTCCCAAAACTCTATGGCTTTTTCTGTTTCGCCAGCCCTATCGTAATATGTAGCCGCCCAGAAATAATCTTTATTTTTTTCTGCGCCATGAGCATCTTTCATTGCCAGTTCTTTTGGCATAACATCAAGACCATCCAACGCGTCTTTTATCGTCTTCGCTCCGGCATCAAAAAGCTCATTCGCTAATGATTTTTCTTTCTTTTCCTCTTTCGGTTTTTCTACTTCTATTGGTGGTGATTGAAAATCCTCTGGTGATTTTGGCATCTTTTTAATTCCCAATTTAATTAACCAATACCAAACTATATTTAGTTAGATAAAGATTAAATAATAGGAATCAATTTTAAAAATTAGAGCTTAATCTCATTGCTTAAGTTAATTTTACCCTCCTGCCAAAAAAAAGCAAAACGCATTGGGACATTTAAAATGTAACTTTCCCCTGTTCGGTTGGGTCATATA
>CAZOGP010000010.1:0-17952 GCA_964579775.1 uncultured Candidatus Saccharibacteria bacterium
GCCACAAAAATGGAAGAATAAGTTCCGAAAAATACGCCAATCATCAGCAATAAAGAAAAATATTTTACGCTTTCGCCGCCAAAAATAAAAATGGCCGACAGCGTTAAAAAGACCGTCAAAGAAGTGTTGATGGAACGCGTTATGGTCTGATTGATGCTGATATTGACCGTGTCTTCAAACTTATCTCCCACGCTCTTGCGCAGATTTTCACGGATCCGGTCAAAAACAACGATAGTGTCATGGACCGAGAAACCCAAAATAGTTAAAAGTCCCGTCACAAATAACAGATCAATTTCCACGCCCAGATAATGCCCTAAAATAGAGAAAATACCGGTCGGAATAAAAATATCGTGGAACAGCGCGATGATGGCGGCCAGACCGTATTTCCAAGACGCCACGGGCCGCGAGACCTTGCGGAACGCGAAAGCAATATAAATAACGATCAAAAATAGCACCGTGACAATAGCCAGATACGCCCGGCCTTTCAGCTCTTCGCCCACCACCGGACCCACTGAATCAAATTTTTTCTCTTCCACCGTTCCCAGAGAATTCAGGGACTGCAAAACCTGCTGATGAGCCGCCTCATCCAAGTCTTTCAAGCGCAATAAAAACCCTTTATCTCCGGCCGGTTGCACAGCCACGTCTCCCAAGTTCAGACCAGATAAATTATCCTTCACGGCTTGAATTTCCGGCCTGGACTGTAAAAATTCAACTTCGATCAGCGAGCCACCTTTAAAATCAATGCCAAAATGCAAGCCCCAAAAAAGGATGCTAAAAATCCCCGCCCCGATCAACAGGATGGAAAAAGTATAAAATATTTTTCTTTTTGCAACAATGTTTAACATAGCTCACTACTAAATACTAATTTTTTACGAATAGACGAATCTTTCACCCCCTCTGCTTCTCCCCCTTTTCAAGGGGGAGATTAAGCGGGGGTTATTTTGGTATATTCATATGTTTTTCGTATTTCGTAGTCATTTTTTAACCCCAAACCACCACAAGTGTTTTTCCATTTTCTCGCTTACGAATAATTTCAAAAAATTACGCGTCACGAACACGGCCGAGAACATACTGACGATAATACCGATGGCCAACGTCAGCGCGAAACCCTTAATAATGCTCGTGCCCAGCCAAAAAAGGACTAAGCACGTGATCAGCGAAGAAGCGTTGGAATCACGGATAGAGGTCCACGCGCGCCGGAATCCTTCGTCGATCGCGCCACCCAAGGATTTGCCCCAGCGCAACTCCTCTTTCAAACGTTCAAATATCAAAATATTGGCGTCCACCGCCATGCCCACTGACAAAATAAAACCGGCGATACCGGCTAAAGTCAAAGTGACCGGGATCAGTTTAAAGATCATAAGTACAATGGACGAGTAGATTATCAACGCTAGCACCGCCATGAACCCCGGCAAGCGATACCAGAAAATCATGAACAGAACGACGGCTAAAACGCCGATGATGCCGGCAAATAAACTTTGCTGGAGCGACTGCTGGCCGAGCGAAGCGCCAACAGTTTGCTGGCTGATAAGCTTGATCGGCACAGGCAAGGCGCCGGCGTTCAGCCGCT
This sequence comes from uncultured Candidatus Saccharibacteria bacterium, assembly GCA_964579775.1. Taxonomy (GTDB): domain Bacteria; phylum Patescibacteriota; class Minisyncoccia; order Portnoybacterales; family GWB1-42-6; genus UBA8475. The sequence goes on from CAZOGP010000010.1 coordinate 1,571, forward strand.
GAACCAATTGCTTGGCTTCCTCGTATTTGAAATTGCCGGTGATCTGGGCTTTGCCGCCGGAGATTTTTTCGTTGACCCGCGGCGTGCTGATGGGCGACCCGTCCAAATAGATGGCCAGCCGTTTGCCAACGCTACGCGCGGTTATATCCTCAAAAAGCTTGGCGCCTTCGGCGTTAAATTCTAACCCGACCTGAGGCTCGTTCGTGTTGGGATCAAATTCCAAAGTTGCCTTTGATAAGTATTTTCCGGTGAGTTCCGTCGGCGCAAAATACGGATCCTCGGTAAAAGCTTTTTGCTGCTCTGGCGACAAAGCTTTATAGCGGTCCAAAATTGTCTGGGTATCGGCCGTCGGCCGCTCCTCGCGGAAATCCAACGAAGGGGTTTCGCCGATCATGGCAATAGCCTGGTGAATGTCTTTAATTCCCGCCAGCTCAACGATCAGGCGGTAATGACTCCCCACGGTATCCACCTGCACCAACGGTTCGGCTACCCCGAACAAGTTAACGCGCCGTTCGATAACATCACGCACGCCCTGCATGGCGTCGACGTATTGACCCTTGGCGATACCGCTAAGGTCCGCTTCATAGACCAAATGCGTGCCGCCCTGCAAGTCCAGGCCCAGACGGAACGGCAGCTTAAAAAACTGCGGAATATTAGGCAGAGTCTTAAAAACCGCGGATTTATTCTTTTGCGCGTTTAGCCAGTCTGCCGGTTTATCCCAAGCATGAGGATAGATCAAAAAGCCGGCGAAAACCGCCAATAAAAAAATCGCCACCACGGTCCACGCGGTCTGCGACATTTTTTGTTTAGTGAATAACGCCGTAAAAAACGACATAACAAAATAGAAATTTACGCTTCTTCCAGCTTAACCAAAAAAGCCTTTTTCGTCAAGCGCGCCCCGCTTTGCTAAATTCGTTCTACCTCAGACAGTCTCTTTTCCAAAATGACATCGTTTTCCCCAAACAAAAACTTCCCTTTGAATTTTTTGCCGACCAAAAAAAGCGGGAACCAATGGATATCATCCGGCCACATATTGTCGAACGGCAGCTCGCTTTGATCGAACCATTGCGGCTTCATCTCTTCGCTTTCCGTTGGTTCGCCGCTAAAATCGCTCGCCCGAAAAATATGCACTTCTAAAATCTCCGGGTTGCCCTTAAATTCAAACTCAATAATACCCACCTTGTCAAAATTATTAATTTCCACCCCCGCCTCCTCTATTGTCTCGCGCTTTAAGGCCCCTTCTATCGTTTCTCCTTTTTTTAACTTCCCGCCAAAACCATTCCATCGCCCCGCGCCAAATCCTCTCTTTTTCATACCCAGAAGAATTTTAGGCGGCTGATGAATTACGCAAAGAGTCTGTATTTTTTTCATTAATTATGTTTTTTAAATAAACTTATTGTCTTTTTAATTTCCTGCGGCACACCGCGGATGCAATCGTATTTTAACGCCTCTTTAGCGTTAACCCAGGCAAAATCGGTGAAGCCGCCAACCTCCGGTTTTACTTTTCCACCCAGGTACTTAGCGGCAAATTTCACCAGCACCACCGGAATGCCGTCCGGCCGGACAAACGCCACGCTATTGATATAATGCAGCTCTTTGCCAATTTTTACGCCGGCTTCTTCTTTGGCTTCGCGCACCAATAATTTCTCCACCGCGTCCTCAAAATCAAAAACATCGCCATTCATCCTGGTCGGTTTTTTTAAGTCCAACTCCCTCCATTCCAGTTTTCCGCCCGGCACCGCGTATTTTCCCGGATGCACTTTTTCGCGCTCATCCCGCTTTAGGATCAGACACCGCCCGTCTTTGGCGCGATAAATCACGACATTGGCGACAAAATAAAAAGTTTATTTTGCTTGGCTTCTTTTAAACTAATCTCTTTCGCGCGCATAATACAATTTGTCATTCCCGCCCCGTATCGCAGTACGGGGTAAACTTCAGCGGGAATCCAGGTTATTGTTTTACTTCAACTAATTTAAATTTTATTATTTTTACCAGCGTATTCGGATTAACTTTGTCGCCGTAATATTTTTTATAAGTTTCGTACATTTCTTCTTTGCTGGCAAATTTTTCATGCCCCGCAAAATCCGCTTCTGTAATCTCTCCTAATTTTTTCTCGCGGATATTTACAATTTCCGCGTCGGCGAATTTTTCTTTTGTTTCCCAATACAATAATTCTAATCTATCCCCGACTTTCAAGTCTTTATCGTCAAATAACCGCCGAGTGACGTTTTTCCTACCGACCAATATCTCCTCAGCTAAATTATGACGAAATTTAAGCGTTTTTATGAGCATCTTGCTGCTTTTTGATTTTTACCACACTTTTAATCGTAATCCACGCCGCCCTTGCGCCGAATCCTGTTTTACTAATTTCAAACGGCTTTATTTTAACGGGGTTCTTCAAAAATACCAGCACGCAATATTTTTTGTTTTTGAATCTTTTAAAAAATTCTGGAATTTTTTCCTCCTCTATACCATCAGCCTTGCCATATTTATCTAAAATTTCTTTTACCCGCCTCGGCGTCAAGTCGGCAAATTGCATAGTTTTGCCAACTTCCGCCTTTCTTTTTACCGGTTCTCCCGAATCCTTAAAATAGACTGTCTCCCCCTGCTTTTATACTGTCCCAGGGCTTGCGTTTTGCCAAATACCAGCGTGATTCTATTTTTTTCCGGCCATCTAGAATTTTGTCCGTTAACCCCCAAGCTTTTTTCATTATGGCAATATATTCCATAAGCTTATCCTCTACTGTTTTTCGTCACGGCGCCCGCTAAACACTGAATCATTTGCCATAAAAACCTCCCTCACCCGCCACCACCTGTATTAGCGCGTTTCTCAAAGACTCTTTAAGGCTGACCGTTCTAGCTATTATTCCTCCCGAATATGTACCCCACGTATCATTTGGCAATTTTCCGTTCTCTTTTTCTATAATAGTCATCGCCTCACAATGCTCCATTTTTAATTCATCCATTCTGCGTAATATATAATCGGGGACTTTCAATCCGCTTGAATATCCAAAAAACTCCTTGCCATCATTATTAATAACCGCCGCCCATGCCTCTTCATACAGGTGCCCGTATCGCTCTACTAATCCGCTCTCTAAACCGATATAATAATCAGCATCTTTAATGTGAGACCGCAAATCTAGCGCCCTGTTTTTAGCCCCGTCAAATGTCTGCTGGTCATAAGGAGTATTCGGCACACCGGAAACAGCAGCATAACCCTTAACTTCAGCCCGCCCATCTTTAAATAACTCCCGAATTATTTCTTCGGCTATTTTAATTTTTCTTTCGCTCGTAGACCCGATTACAAATTTCATAATGTTTGCTTGGTGCACAAAGATCATTTTCCAAGATACTTGAATCTTGATACTTTTTTGCCATCAACCACGATTTTCTCTTTAAACATCTTAACCGGCCGCGCCCAGATATCGTGCCGACCGTAAAGCGCACGATAAATCACCAATTCCGCCAACGTTTCGCTGTGCCGCGCGACACCAATCACTTCATAGTCCTTCCCTTTATAGTGCCTATATCTTCCTAATTTTATTTTACTATTTTTCATAACCATAAATTAGACATTCCGACATTCTCAAGAATGTTGGAATGTCATTTTCTATGACACTTTTTAATCTTCGATGTTTGTCTGCAAAAATTTATTTTATTTTCGACAAATTACCGTTTAAGGCGACTGGCTGCGTTGCCTTGATTTCGTCAGTATAAACCATTTCAGGAACACCATTTAGCAGAAATATTTCCTTTCGCAGTATGTGCGCAAATCCCATTTCCAAAAAAGAATTCCCGCCAATGTAACCTTTAATTCCTTTTTTGTCATAGTTAGCGATCAAGACACAATCGCAATTATTGATAATGTTCCAATAAGCCCGCATAGAATCATACTTAATTGCCCTACTTGAAAATTTTCCCTCTTCTTTTTCTTTCTTTATTTCTTCGAGTGAAAATTCACCTTTAATAATTTTTTCCGAACTAATTGGAATGCATACCTCAAATCCCATCTTTCGAAGCTTGTTCGCAAGTTTTTCAATTTCGTAAGTGAAGTCTAAGCTACCGCAAATTGCTATTTTCATACTATTATTTCCCACAACACTTCTTATATTTCTTTCCGCTTCCGCATGGACACGGATCATTCCGCCCCACCTCGCTTTTTTTCTTTTCGCCGACTACCTGGCCGGCAATAATGTTTTTAACCTCTTTTCTTTCCGCGGCGCGTTCGGACATTATTTCCACTTTATAGATCGAACCGACAAAACTTGACTGGATGGTCTCCAGTAATTGGCGGAACATCCGATGACCTTCATTTTTATATTCCACCAGCGGGTCTTTTTGGCCGTAGGCGCGCAAGCGGACGGAATCCCGCAAATAGCCCATTTCGTCCAGGTGCTCCATCCAAAGCATATCCAGAGTGCGCAGATAGAACATTTTTTCGATCTCGCGCATTTTAGCTTCGCCTACCTGCGCCGCCTTAGCTTCATACGCTTGTTTGGCTAGATTAACCAAATAATCCGTCAGATCGTCTTTGGTTTTGACATCCGCCATGGTCTGGCGCGCCTCGCTTGGCATAGAAAAGATATTTTTTATGACTTCGTGCATTTCCTCTAAATTCCAGTCGTCCCGATAATCGCCCGGCGCGTGAAATTTTACTATTTTACTTATTTCCTGCGCGATAACGTCCAGCACTTGTTCGCGCAAATTTACAGATTCCAAGATCTCGCGTCGTTTGCGATAGATGGTTTCGCGTTGCTTGTTCATCACGTCATCATATTCCAGAACGTGCTTGCGCGTATCAAAGTTGAATCCCTCAATTTTAGCCTGCGCGCTTTCAATGGCGCGCGAGATTATTTTATTCTCTATGGGCTGGTCTTCTGGAATATTCATTGCTTGCATCAAGCGCTTGATCCTGTCCGGCGCGAAGATCCGCATCAGGTCGTCTTCCAAGGAAACGAAAAACTGAGAAGAGCCCGCATCTCCCTGCCGCCCCGAGCGACCACGCAGCTGATCATCAATCCGGCGCGCCTCGTGGCGCTCGGTGCCTAAAATGTGCAAACCGCCCAATTTGGCCACTTCGTCGTGCGCCGTTTGCCATTGGTCTTTATTTTCATGCTCATTAAGGCGGCCGCCCAAAATTATGTCCACGCCGCGGCCGGCCATGTTCGTGGCCACCGTCACGCCGCCCTTGCGCCCCGCCTTGGCAATAATTTGCGCTTCGCGTTCATGATTCTTGGCATTCAGCAGCTCGTGCGGAATGCCCTCTTTTTGCAAAAATTGGCTTAAAAGTTCGTTCTTTTCAATAGACACCGTGCCCACGAGCACGGGTTGTCCCAACTCATGCCGCTTTTTTATTTCCCGCGCCACCGCGATAAATTTTCCGCTCTCCGTGCGATAAACGCTGTCGGTCTCATCATGACGGATCATCGGCTGATTGGTCGGCACCACCGTAACTTCCAATTTATAGACCTTGCCAAATTCTTCGGCCGAACTTAAAGCCGTGCCGGTCATGCCAGCCAATTTTTTGTATAAACGGAAATAATTCTGGAAAGTTATCGTGGCGAGCGTCCGCGATTCTTTCTGTACCGGCACCCCTTCTTTGGCTTCCAAGGCCTGGTGCAACCCTTCGCTGTAGCGCCGGCCCTGCATCAGACGGCCCGTAAACTCGTCCACGATGATAATTTCGCCGTCTTTGACAACATAATCCCGGTCACGCTTGAAAAGCACTTGTGCGCGCAACGCCTGCTCCAAATGATGGGCATATTTTATGCCGCCTTCAGTATAAATATTTCCTATTCCTAATATCTTTTCCACCTTATCGATGCCCGCTTCGGTCAAAGTGGCCGCGCGCATTTTTTCATCAATGTTATAATCGCCTTGCCCTGAGCCCGTGGTTCGACTTCGCTCACCATCTTGAGCGTCAGTCGAATGGATCGAAGGGTCATTTTCTGTCAAGCGAGGCGCGATCTTAGAAAAAGTTTCATATAATTTTCCTGAATCCTCGTCCGGCGCGGAAATTATCAACGGCGTGCGCGCTTCATCAATTAAAATGCTGTCTACTTCGTCCACAATGGCAAAATTATGGCCGCGTTGCGACATCTCTTTCAGGCTGGCCACCATATTGTCGCGCAAATAATCAAAACCAAATTCGTTGTTTGTGCCATAAGTGATGTCGGCCTGGTATGCCTGGCGGCGGCTGACTTCTTTCAAATTAGCCATTTCCACTGTCACTTCATTTTTATCCAACACCACCGGCTCATACCAATACGACTTTTCGTGCTGCAGGCAGCCAACGGTCAATCCCAGTAAATTAAAAATCGCGCCCATCCAATTGGCGTCACGCTTGGACAAATAATCGTTCACTGTGACCACATGCACTCCTGCTCCTCCAAGCGCGTTCAAATAGATAGCCAAAGTCGCGGTCAAAGTTTTGCCTTCACCCGTTTTCATTTCCGCAATTTTGCCGTCGTGCAACGCCATGGCACCGATTAACTGCACGTCGAACGGCCGCTGGCCTAGCGCGCGCTTAGCCGCCTCACGCGCCACCGCAAAAGCCTCCGGCAACAGATCATCCAGCGTTTCGCCCTTGGCCAGCCGCTCGCGGAATTCCTGCGTCTTGGTTTTTAATTCTTCAACCGAAAAACGCTCGAATTTTGCTTCAAGCTCATTGATCTGTTTAACCACCGTTTCGTATTTGGCGATACTAGCTCCGCCGGCATTGCCGAAAAAATTGGATAAAAATGACATAAAAAATATAAATGTCGAAAGATTTAATAACCCTAAATGACCATCCTAAACAATTTTATTATAACCCTATCATATCAAATTATCAATTTTAAACACTTTTACGCTATCGCTGAAAAGTGTTTAAAATATTCTTCATTAACCTCGCCTGCCCCCTATGCTATACATTGAAAAACTTTTTCAGCTTGTTTTCAATATCTTTAACTTCTGCCTCCAAATATAAAATATCATCGCCAACTTCAAAAAAATCCGACACGAAATCAATCTCCTTTTTACAATCAAAGGGGTAGATAAAAACGCTTTTTTGAAGTTGTAACATTCCCAAGTGTTTAAATTTAGAACGCAAAGCATCTCTGGCTTGCTTTTTATCTTCGGGTATATCAAAAATTGCTACACGCCACTTGCCGTCCCACTGCTTGTCATTTTTCAATTTAATTTTATCAATATCATATTTCAACAATTCCTCCCGGCCCTTTTTCGTTAAAATTATCTCCGACCGTCCGCCTTTCATTCTTCTTTTTATTAATTTTCTTTTTTCCAAACGACCAATGTATTGTCTGGCGCTTGATTGATTGAATTTTCTCCAAGAAACATAATTTTCATCTTTTAATAAAAAACTAAAAGCTCTCACCGCGTTAGGCGCCGCTATTGCCGCTAACAAAACTCCGCCCGTCCCCAAAAATTTCAAAATGGTTTTGGTTGAAAAAATTTCTGAATTTTTATTCATTTGCATCTCTTCATTAAACATCCTCGTTTATTTTATGTCTTTTTTATTTTATAATTTATCCCCTTGTGTCTCCACCTTCATATTTTACCATTCTAAACACTTTTACGCTATAGCGTAAAAGTGTTTAGAATGTCTTCTTTAAGCATCCCAATTACTCCCCCGCCCGCCTGGCCGAAAAAATTGGATAAAAATAACTAGGCTTTTAGTCTTTTTTAATTCCCTTCTTCTTACAATTTTTTTGTATAGAATAAAAACATTGATTCGTCTCCTCCGTCCTTACTTTTTAAGTAGACATCCGGGCCAACCCCATTTTCACCCGACTTAAAACCATTCTCCAAATATCCCCTTCCTTCTCCCTCTCTATGAACAAGCATTACTTCCACGTCGACGTTCCTTGCGTAGCCTTTTATCGCTTCCGCTAATCTCCCGACAGATTCCGGACTATCGAGGCTTGCTCCATCCCAGTTAACCCACAGGATATTTTTGTAAACACCAGTAGAAGCAATGCAAAAGTTTTCAACTTGTCCTTGTTCATTCCGTAAAATAAAACTGTGCGGCTTAAAAATAACCGGCTCTCCCTTTTTCTGTTGTAAAAAAAGATCCAAACAGACTCTAAACTCTTCCATTCTCTCCGGAGAGTATATTTTTTCGGCTAATTTTAAAATTTCTTCTTTATTTTCAATAGTTATTTCTTCGTCCGGAACAAAAGGTTTAATCTCTTGACCGCTTATATTTGAAAAATAAGAAAACAAATCTCTTCCCGGGCTAAAATAATCTTTAACATTAAAATTCTGTTTATAACCGGCTTTTTCATATTTCCGGCGTGCCCGCGCTTCACTGGACCAGTCACTCGTTTCGCTGGCGATTAAAGCTCCTCCTCTCGCCTTGGCCAGTTTTTCCGTCCAATTTAAAATAAAACCACCTACCCCGGAATTTTGATGTTCTTTGCTAACAGCGTACCAGCCAAGACGAACAACCATATGATGCTTTTCTGGGTCCAGTAAATGCCTTGTGCCAAGCCCGGCGCCATCCTGGATATCAGTAGTAAAAATACCTGTCAGCGCAAAGGGCTTATTTTCGTCATCGGTAATAACATAATACTCGGCCGTGTAAAGCGTCGGGTGGCCCAGTTTTTCTTGCTCAAGATAAGATTCTATTTCTTCTTTTAAATCAGGAAAAGAAACATTTTCTCCCTCCCACGAATCTTTTACCTCCTGAAATAGCTTTTCAGTAAAGTTATCGCTCATAGCAAAAACTCGGAATTTAATCGGCGCTTCCCCTTCTTTAGTTTTTTTTATTATTTCATGCTCAAACAAAGGCGCTTCGGGATTATCCTGATTATTCTTAAACTCTTCCCGACTAACGGCACCCTCGAGAAGTCTCTCTTTTCTTTGTTTCTCGGTTTCTTGATTTTGAATTTGATTTTCAGCTTTTTCTTTAATCATAAAATTTAATTTTATAAATTAAATAAGGATAGGGCATTTTTATAAAAAACTTTCTTTTTCTCCTCTTTGGTTAATGGTAATTGATTTATATAGCTCACATACTCTTTTTGACCACACAGATTCCAATCTGTCCCGAATAAAAGTTTATCCGTTGAACCGCCAAACAAAAGATAATCTGAGAATAGTCTTTTCAACAAAATTTTATCGTGCGACTCAACAGAGTCATATACCAACCCAGAACAATCGATATAAACATTTTTATTTTTATAAGAAACTTCCGCCGCGTCTTGCGCCCAAGGATTACCAAAATGAGCAATCACAATTTTTAAGCTTGGCATATCAGAAGCCAAATCATCAAAAACTAAAGGATGAGCGTACTTTAATTTTGCGCCTTTTGCTTGATTCCAGGTATCGCCGCTATGAAAAACTGCCGGGAGATTATACCTTTCCAACAACCTTAAATATGGCTTCAGCGCGCTGTCGTCGGGATAAAAATGTTCATAGCCAGTATAAAATTTTAAACCGTAAATCTTTTTACTGGATAGCCATTCTTCTATCTGCGCTGGCGTTGATTTGCTCTGAGAAAGCGGAGAAATTGAAGCAACTGGAAAGAGACTTTCCTTGAACAACGAAGTTTCTTGCAATAGCTTCTCGTTGGTACAATTAAACATTTCGCCAGCATAAACCAAGGCCTTTTCTATTTTGGCTTTTTTCATTGAAGCAATTAATTCTTGTGCCCCAAATTTTTTATCGGAATAGAACTCGAAATGAGTATGGCAGTCTATGGTCATATATTAATACTATCAAATATTTACATTAAAATACAATTTTTTATTATCAATTGACCATTTTTTGAAAAAAATATCCCCGGCAACTTCAAAAAATACGGCCAGTGCAATTAGCCCAAAAATGATAACTTTAAAATAATTCCCGACGGCATAGAGAAAAATTTTTAATTTATTACTTTACCGTTTTCATAAACACGCATTTTTTTCTTACGCAACTCTTTAAAAAAAAGTTTTTCTGGCACTATTCCCTCCGGAGCAAAACTGCCTGCTTTATTAATATCTCCGTATTTTATCATCTGTGCAATAATGGAAGCGGGAAAACCCGTATCAATATTGCATCCAGCATCTTCCCAGCCCTTTAAGGGCGGCACGATACATTCCATCAAAATACGTTTCGGGCGACGCCTGGCGCGACCCTCGATCAATGCCCAAACATTCTCCCACTCCTTATAGCCCCTGGGCTGCTTCATGCGTTTCAACAATTGGGCTAAAAATTCATCCGGTAAAATATCTGTTTCTTCAAAATTGACTATCCTTTTATCAGCAAAGGTTAAATCCATTAAAGTATTAATGACTCTTTCCGAATGCTGAGGAAAGCTGGCGTAAAAACGGATATTTTCAACTCCCCAAGGCTTAAAATAGTGAGAAATTGTATAAACCTCAGGATGATCTACCAGAAAAATCTTCTGCTTCCCTACGGCTCGAAAGTTTCTGATTTGAGCTGATTTTATCGGCTTTATTTTCTTTAGCCGCCCTTTTTCCATATAGGGAGCCGGCAAAGTATATTCTTCTAGAATGCTCTCAATAGAGAATGGCACAACAAATTTTTTAATATTGGAATCCCAGGCGAAACCCAATTCTATGGTTTCAATAGAATCAAATTTTTTAGCGGCATAAGACAACATAATATTGCCCACTCCCGGCACCGAACCGCAGCCGGTAATCGCGATATGTTCTATTTTCTTGAACTGTTTATCAAGTTTAATCTGGTCACGAGTCATATCTACCCGCGAGCCCAAATCTATGATGTGACGCCGAGTTTGCAAACAAGCTTGATACACATTCATATTCCAGTCGCCCTCAGCGCAATTTATGATTATTTCAGCTCTCGACTTTAAAATAATTCCGGTGACTCGGTCAATATCACGCAAATCAATTGGTTCAAAAGCCGCTTGACGGTGATATTTTTTAAGCATTTCTTTCAATTTAATTTGAGATAAATCAGACAGCAAAACACTATATCCTTTTTCCAATAAATCGCGAGTAACGATTCTTCCCTGCATGCCATCCGCCCCAAAAATAAGGAAATCAAACTTTTTATCGTCGTTTTTAAACGAGGCTTTAGGTGATATTTGATCCATAAAAAATATTAAAATTAAATGAAATAAAAATTAATTCACGATTACGTCTTAACATTGATGTGTGTTATCTTTGCGGGAGGCATGCCATTAAAATTGGTTGAAGAAGCATTTGAATACGCGCCTATATTTTCTTGATAAATTAAATCTCCTTCATCTAATTTTGGTAAAAGTATTTTTGAAGTATTATAAATATATTCATTTTTTGAAAGTTCATCCAGGCCATCGCAGGTTGGGCCAAAAACATAACACTCTGTTTTTTCCCCGTCTTTAATGGCTTGCAATTTAGGCTTAAAATGATCATACATGACCGCAGAAAAAGTATGATAAATTCCGTCATCTATGTGATAACAAGATATTTTTGTTGAGTGTTTCGCCAATATCACCTTAGTAATCAATGTTCCAGCATTGGCAACTAAAAATCTCCCCGGTTCCGCTAAAATATCTACATTTTCTTCTGAAAATAATTTATCAAATCTCTTGTTTAACATTCTTGCTAATTCCGAAAATAATTTTTCATCTCCGTTATACCTAACCGGAAAACCGCCGCCAATGTCTATTTGTTTTATTGGATCGCCTCTCGTGCCTTCTTCTCCTATTTTATATCCTCTTAATTCCACCTCTCGAAAAATACGCGCGATAGATTCTAGCGCTTTTATATAATTTTCAAAATTATTGCATTGGCTGCCAACGTGAAAACTTATTCCTTCTACTATCAATCCCGATTTAATTGTTTCTTCAATCAATTCAGCTGCTTTTTCCGGTTCAATTCCAAATTTATTTGAAAACCTTACTAAAGAACCATTGTCTGAAATTTTTATCCTTAAGAGGAGCCCCGCATTTGGACAATTAAATTTTATTTTTTTCATTTCTTCCAAGCTATCGTAAGTAAGCAAGGGTTTATAAATATCTAATTCCGGAAGAGAATCGGAGCTTTTCACGGGATTGGCATAAATTATTTTCTTCCAAATAAAATCCGGAAGAGAAATCGAATCTCTCTGAAGAAGCGGGGTAAGCGTGTCTAAAACTAATCTTAACTCCGAGATTGAGGCAACATCAAAGCTTGAGCCCTCATTATACAAAGTTTTTATTATTTCCGGTTCCGGATTTGCTTTGATGGCGTAATAAACCTGGACTTTCGGAAGTCTTTTTTTAAATTCTCTGTAATTTTCCCTGATTTTTTTATGATCGATAATTAAAAGAGGGGTTCCATTCTTCTGCGCTAATTTTTTGAAAGCTATTTTATTCATTGTTATTTTGTTAGTGTAAGAAGAGGAAGTTTTCTAATTGCCATGGATCAGGATTGTTTTTGCTGGCCGGATTTTCTTTAAAATAAACTACGCGGTTTTTTAACGGCGTCCAATCCGAGGATGTGGAAATAAAATCGCCCAAGTAAGGTTTAGCGATGCCCAAAACAAAATCATGTGGCAGGTCATCTGGCAGATTAATTCCTTGCTTTGGATTTTCTATCGCCCAAAGCGCCGCGGCGACAATTCCAGCCGCCACTTGAAGCGTGGTAGCATTCTGATGAGGAGCCAATAATCTTGCCTGATCGATGGTTAAGGCGCTGCCCGTCCACCAGCTATTATATTTGTGTCCCATAATAAGCGCGCCTAAAATATCCGCACCAGTCGTTATTTCATCTTTCATAATCCTTAATTTCGGCGGTAACACATAATTTAATCCGCGCAGTTCGCATAACGAAGATAAAGTTTCATGACACGGCATGTAGGCATAATGGACAGTTGGCCGATAAACCGCTTTGCCCTTTTCCCAAACGGTTAAACGGTCAGACAGGCCAAACGCTTCGCCATGGCGAATCACCATGCCGACAATTTCTTCATTCGGAATCCATGACCTCACCCAGGTATTGATACCCATCTGCGCTAAAAAAATCTGATTTTTCGGTCCATACGGCGGAATGTGAGCCAAAATCGGCAGCTTTTTTTCGTGTGTGCCCCAGCCCATCTCGGCCGGCGCCGTACCTTCTTCTCTAAGCCCCTCAATGCTCCAGGTACCAACAAATTCATTGACATCTTTAGGACGATTGGTGATTTGCGTATCCCGTTCGCTGCAATGAATCACCTTAACGCCTAATTTTTTAGCTAGCCGCGCGAAATCTCGCTTTTTTATATACTCGCGTAATTCTTCTCCAACTGCTTGAGTTACTTTCTTTTTTTTAATCAGGCTATCCGCAATGTCGATCAATCCCTGCTTAACAAAATGTGAAATTAAACCGGGATTGGCACCGTGGTCCACAACGGCCGTAGTCGCATTTTTCCAATTCTTAGACATTTTTCTCAATTGCATCTGCCGCCAATAAAGCGACTTCTCAAAAGGATTTTGTTTAAAAACGCCCGCTAACGAATCCCAAACCTCCACTGATGTATTAACGTATAATACATTGTGATTATGACACCAGCCGATAATATCGTTAGTGCCGATATTCCAGGCCAGATCAATCAGCAATCCGCCTTTGTCTACATATTTAGCCAAAACTTTGCCTAAATTTTCCTTAGTAATTTTTTTACGAACAAAATTTAGACCCTTATCCATGTATTTTTTTAGAGCCCTGGATTTATCTTCAAAATCGATAATCGTAACGTTTTTTAACGGCACCTCTATTTTATCCAAAAGAATAGGCAGGGTGCATTGTGAAACAGAACCGTAGCCGATAATCAGAATCTTATGATTAAATTGTTTTTTCATTTTTTGACTTTTAAAAACTTATTGGATGTTTTAAATATTTATTAATTAAATACCTAACTACGGCGATTTTTAGGTAAGTTTTGCTTATATTATATCTGCGGTTACTTTCTTTTACCAATGGCTCACGATATTTATAAATAACAAAAAACTGGGTGTTGAATTATCCAACCCTCAATTTTCAAAATTTCTTAAAGTTTTTTTTCTTTTTCAATTTATCAGAGCGTCTCCCTCAAAGACCACTACTTATTATTTTTACGAATTTTATTTTTTAAACCGCGCCAAATCCGACAGCCCGAATTTTTTCTTGATGCTGCGCGCGCCGCGGATAAATATCGCGCCTTTTTTCGTTTTGAATTTCTTTATTTCCTGCTCCAGGTCATCACGCGTTTCGTCGATCGCCGTAAATAGATCTTCACGTTCCGACTCCACTCTCAATAATCGGCCGCCCAGGCTTAAGTTAATTTCCGCGCGGAAAATATCGCCGCTTTTATAATGATGGGTTGTCCGGCCAACCTCTACTTCAAATTTAATTATTTCCTGGTTGAAATTTTTTAAAAATTTTCCCAGTGTCTCAATTTTTTTCCGAACATAATCTTCGATGCTCGACGTCAGTTCAAAATTTTTGCTCTTGAAAATAATCTCCATAATTTTTTCTTACCTTTATAATACTACTTGTAAAAAATAAATGCAATAGATTTTTCCCGATAAACGCAGAATTTTTAAATTTTAAAATTAAAAATTACCAACCCGCCTAATTTCTTCTTCCAGTTCTATCCTGTATTTGGCTCTTACCGCTTCTTTGACTAATTTTATCAACGCCAAAACGTCCTGCGCTTTGGCGCCACCAACGTTAACGATATAATTGGCGTGGCCTTCCCAGATCTTAGCGCCGCCAATTTGCCGGCCCTTTAGGCCGCATTGGTCGATCAGCCACCCCACGCCCAACTTACCCTCGCGCACGCGCTCGGCTAGCTCATGATGCCCCACCAGCAACGGGTCATTGTTTGACGAGGCCACATAATTTTTAAAAACACAGCCAGCCGAAGGATAGGGCGGCGAATGCTTGACCACGGCTTTGGCTTCATTTAAAACCGCCTCTATCATTGCCGACTTTTTTTTCTCAAAAACTAAAACTGCCAATATAATTATTTCTTTGGTCTTTTTAAAACGGCTTTCCCGATAGCCAAATTCGCATTCATTTTTTGACAGATTTTTTACCTCTAAATTATCGTCTAGCGCCGTTACGCTCTCCACGACTTGAGCCATTGCCTGTCCCAGCCGTCCCGCGTTGCCGCAAATCGCTCCGCCAATGGTGCCGGGGATCCCAAAGCCCCACTCCGCGCCAGAATAACCGCCTTTTAATGTTTCCATTATGACCCGCCCGAAAGGCACGCCCGCATCGCAATCAATCTTTAATTTATCTCCTTCTTTTTGATCCTTCGTCGCCTCGCTCCTCAGGACGACAGACAAGCCGTCGCTTTGCATTTTTATCACCAAACCATTAAAACCTTCATCGGACACCAATAGATTGCTGCCGCCGCCCAAAATGAAAAACGGCCAAGAGTTAGCCTTGGCGTATTTTACGGCCCCCACCAACTCTTCGTTGTTTTTTACCGCCACAAAATACCGCGCGGGCCCGCCGAGACGGAAAGTAGTATGGTTGGCGAGAAGAATGTTTTCTTGAAGATTAGCAAACTCGGAATTCATAAAAAATAACATCGTCATTCTGAGCGAAGCGAAGAATCTATAGATCCTTCAGTCGCTACGCTCCCTCAGGATGACGCTACGCGTCAATTAAAAATTATCTTAATACCTCCGCTCCTGTTTTATATAAATCCCGCTCTCTCACGTTTACTATATATACCATACCCCAACTTCGGCCGGAATTTGTAAATTCATCCGCGCTCATATTCAGCCAGTGTTTGGTCAGATCGCCGTTAATTTCATAAACTTTGTAATCGCCGGCCGAGCGAATAAGCCACGCGTCCTTATAATAATTAGCCTGTTCTGGCGTCACTTCAATAATGCTTTGCCTAACCAAATGGGGATAGGCGGCCAAAATTTGCGGCGATTGCAGCCAACGCTTATAAACGCCGTTAATGATATAAACTTTTATGCCATCCTGAACGCGGATCAGCGAGCCGACCAGAAAATTCGGATTAATGATTTGCGGCGCGGGCGTTGGCGAAAGAACGGGCGTTGAGGTTGGAGAGGGTGCGGGTGGCATAGACGAAGGCGAGGGCAGCTGACCGGCTGAAGTTATTCTAACGTCATAAGAAAATTGATAAGCCGGGTCATTGGCCGTAAATCCTGCCTGTTTTGTCTGACTGAACAAAACCAGCACGACGTTGGAGATCTGATTGCCAAAATTTTTCAAGATATCGCCGCCCGTCCCGGCTGAACCAAGCTTTAAAAAACGGACGCTTTTACTGCCGTCAAGATTAAAGATCAGCAACGCCACCTGGAAATCAGCCGCGCTTTCTCCTTGAAAATTAACTATTAAGTTCAGCCCCGAGCCCTGCGGCAAGATCTCATACCACCGACCAGACCAATCTTTCAACGAATCGGCGAAAGAAAACTCCAAGCCTTCGCGAACTGCCAAAAGATTGCT
>CAZOGP010000011.1:0-16695 GCA_964579775.1 uncultured Candidatus Saccharibacteria bacterium
GGTCGCGCAAACGCCGTTTAATCAAATTTATCGCTAAAGTTGTTATATCAATACCCACCCAATTTCTCTTTAACCGCTCGGCCACGGAAACCGTTGTTCCGCACCCGCAAAACGGGTCCAAAATCAAGTCGCCTTCTTTCGAGCTAGCCTTAATTATTCTTTCCAACAAGGCTTCGGGTTTTTGAGTGGGGAAGCCGAGCCTTTGCTTATCCGCAGACCCCACAGATGGTATCTCCCAAACATCTTTCATTAAAACAAAAGTATATTGTCCTTTTTCGTCTTTAAAAAACTCACTTTTTTTAAAGCCGTATTCGTGCATCATATAAGATTTTTCTTTTTGAGGACAAAAGAAATAATCCTCGGTTTTTGTATAGAAAAAAATGGTATCGTGTTTTTTTGAAAAGTGGTCTTTTGACGCTCCTCCGGTTTTATAGAACCAGATAATTTCGTTTCTAAAATTTTTCTTACCAAAAATCGCATCCATCACAACTTTTAAATAATGACTGGCGGTCGGGTCGCAATGCAAATATATGCTACCGGTATTTTTCAAAACCCGATGTAATTCAATTAGCCGCACTGTCATCATCGTCAAATAAGCCAGCATATCGTTGTGGCCGATCATTTTTTCCAAGGCCTGCATTAAATTGGAAATATCACCGGTGCTTTTGGTGACTAAGTGATCAAAGGTGTGTTTTGAGTCCCCTGCCCAATGCCAAGAATCTTCAAAGGCATGCACTTGCGCCGGGCTGTCTTGCAGGCCTTCTTTAAAAAGCACATTGTAATTGCGGTTGGAATTAAACGGCGGGTCAAGATAGATCAGATCAAAAGTTTTGTCCGGAATCTTTTTCCGGAGAATTTCCAAATTATCGCCAAAATACAAAGTTCGGTTTTTCATAAATTTATAGACCTAATAAATTACTTTTATTTAAATAATCAATGCGCGACAAATTTTTTAGCGATCTTGTATTCAATGGGCCAGGCAAAAAATTTTAATTTCCAGCGCACCTGGCACACCAAGATAAAACCAAGTTTCAACCATTTTTGCGCGCGCACCGACGAACCCAACGCCGATTTGACGCTGTGCGCGCCAAACCGAACATAGGCCTCCATTGATTCCACAAAATCCCGATCTTCTTTTTTTACCCAAGGAAAATTCTTTACTGACAAATAGTTAATCTCGTTGGCCGATAAATCCGCCCACTCCTCTAAAGATTGGGGCGCTCGCCAACCACTAGCCACGCACTCATCATACAATTCCGAGCCCGGATAAGGCCGGAACGCCTGCGGACCCAAGATCTGGATCCTAGGACTCAACTTTACCAGTTTGTCAATTAAATCCAGGGTTTCCATCATTTCCGGCCGCGTCTCGCCGGGCAGACCGATCATAAAAGAATACTGCGGAATAATGTCGCGCTGGAGCGCCATTTTCGCTGAATTTATCACGTCTTCAGGGTTAATATCTTTTTTCATCTTTTTGAGAAGCCGCGGACAGCCGGATTCGGCGCCAAAAGATAATAAATAACAGCCGCTTTGTTTTAATTTAGCCATGAACGCATCATCGATCATTCCTTCCCTGATATAATTGGCGCGCGCAGTCGTCTCCCACGGAACGATGAGGTCATTTTTTATCATGCCGTTGATTATGGCTTTGGCACGCTCCATGTCCACGAAAAAATTTTCATCCCAAAACCGCAATGGCTTGCCGGCAAAATACGGCTTAGCTTTGATTATCCGCAAATCCGCCAACACTTGCTCGGCGGTCCTTGGCCGCCAGGAATTTTTCAGGATCGCGTTAATACAAAAGGTACAACGGTGCGGACAGCCCCGGGAAGTCAAAGAAGGAATTAGCTGTATCCGCTCCAAAATCTCCCTGGACACTAAGTCCCAATTAAATAAAGGCAGGCTCGCGGGATTATGCAAGGCCCTGACCTTATTGACCACGGTTATACCTTTTTCTTTGTAAACAATGCCATCTATGTTTTTTAAATCTTTACCGCTGGTAATTTCTAAAATAGTTTCCTCTCCTTCGCCCACGCAAACAATATCGATCAGGCTGCTTTTTACGGTCTGCTCTGGAAAAAATGTCGGGTGCGCTCCGCCCCAGATTATTTTACAGACCGGATTTATTTCTTTAATCAACTTGGAAACCTTTAACGCCTGGCCCACTTGCATGGTCATGACCGCCAAAGCCGCGAAATCGCAATTCGGCACCTCCGATTTCAGACGCTCAAGATAATTTGATTGTCTGGCGCAATTAATGATCTCAACCGGTACGCCGCGGCTGTCCAGATAAGAAGCGATATTCAAAAGCCCGACTGCCAGCGAAGTGCCGTAGCTGGCCTTGGCGATATTAAAAGGCGGGTTGATCAGTAAAATCTTAGACATAATATTAACTTTCAAATCCCAATTTCAAATTTCCAATAAAATCTCAAATCTCAATATTTAATAAATTACTTGGATTTATTAATGATTGATGAAAAAATGAAAACGAGTTGCTGGCATTCCTTCCATAGATTACGGCAATCCGCTTGGTTTACGGGACAGGCCTTAGCAATCATCCTTAACCAATGCATTGTTTCTTTAGCCTCTTTTCGAGAAATAGCAAGCTTATGTTTAAAATCTTTTTTTGATTCACCAGCGTCTGCTTCCATATAGTTTGCTCCGATACTGGTCCCAGATCTGACTATTTGACTAACTAAAGGCCTCGTCACTTCATCTTTTTTTATTGACCGAGCAAATTCAATGATATTTTCACCTAGCACAGAGGTTCTTTCCAAAAGATCGTATTTTTTGTCATTGGGAATTGGAATTTTATTTGACATTGAGATTTGGTTATTGGGATTTATACGAGGCTATTTATGGCTGCCACCGTTTCATCCACCAATTTTTCCCATCTAAAATTCTCCAAAGTTTTCTTGCCGTTCTCAATAAATTTTTGCTGCAGCGCCTCATCAACCAACAAACGCTCAATCGCTTCTTGCCACGCGCTCTCATCATTATACGGCGCCAGCAAGCCATTAACACCGCCTTGCACCACTTCCGGGTTTCCGCCAACCGGCGTCGTTATTACCGGCAAACCGCAAGCCATGGCGTTAAGTATGGAATGCGGCAAACCTTCGTAGTTGGTGTTCAAAACGAAGACCGTGGAACGCGCAAAAAAATCATGCGTGGCCGGTTCGCTTATCCGGCCGCGAAATTCAACATTATTCTCTATCCCCAATTTACGCGCTAATTCTTTCAGCCGTTCCCCTTCCGGACCGTCACCCAATATCTCAAAAATTATCTCCGGCCAACGGGTTTTCAGCCTCGCCAATACGCGCAACATCATCTCCAGTCCCTTCCAGGGCATCAGCCTCCCGGAATAGACCAAAACGGGCGTCGCCGGCCTATTTTTATCCGGCGCCTGGCCGAAGAAATCCACCGCGTTATAAATTACCCTGATCTTATTCTCCGCCACACCAATCAACTTAGCCAGGCCGGCGATAAAATTACTGACTGCGATCACCCTCTCCGCGTTGATCAAGATCTTAGCGCGCCGTTGCTTCATTTTTTCTATCGCGAGATTATATTTTTTTTTCTGAAAATCCACGATATAATCTTGCGTCCAGTTGTTCGCCACCGCAGTTTCCCAAGCGCTATCACCGGCAAAACGCAAAATATATTTTTTGCCGGTGAATTTCTTTATCAAATAAGCAAAATACCCAACGCTATAAGTATCTGTCGCGTAAATAAGGTCAGCCCAAAAAGCCAGCCTCAGCATTTGCCAAAAATATTTTGCCTGCCGGCAAGTTGAGCACTGTCGGCGACTTATCCGATAAACTATTTTTTCCCGCCGATCCTGCTCCGTTGAGCCCGCGTCTGAATAAGTTATGACTTTGACACCAAATCCCCTTTTTATCAAAGACTGCGGCAGTTCAGTTAATAAAGTGGCCGGCCCGCCAACGTCCGGCGGGTAGATGCCCGTGGCGATCAAAATTCTGATTTTATTTTTTTCTTGATTATTCATTGATTACTTTGGCTAACTTCGCCTGTTTAAAAACAAAGATCCTAAAGGCGTTATAATTCCAAACAGCGATCAGAACGGCAATTATGGCTTGTGATAACAGATACCAGACCTTAAAAATATCCACCAGCACGTATATTAGAAGCGTGTTGTTTATCAGATTAGTTACGGCAAGCAATAAAAAAATCATCATTTGACGTTTGGTTTGCTCGCGGCTGTTATCTTGAAAAGTCCATAACTTGTGCAAAAAGAAACTGGTAAAAAAACCCCCGATAAAAGCTAAAACCGCCGAGATCAGATACCAAAGGCCCAGCCAATCGGTCAAAACATAAAGCAAGGCCAGGTTAGCCCCGGTCGCCGTGCCGCCGGAAATGATATATCTCACGATCCTCTCCCTTTTTTTAATTTGAACAAAAAAAAATCCATCATATCGTTAAACTGTCAAAAATACTTCTCATCCACACAGCGATCTTATCCCAATCATATTTTTCCTCGACTAACTTCCGACCATTGACTATCAATTTCTGTCGCAACGCTTCATTAGAAAATAAAATATTTATTTTATCAGCGATGCTTTGAGGATTATTGGTTTCACAGAATAAACCAGTTTCACCATCCCGTAAAAAATCTGGGATCCCGCCAACGCGCGTGCCAATGATTGGCACGCCGACCGCCATCGCTTCCAAGAAAACATTGCCTAAGCCCTCTGACAGCGACGGACGAACAAAAACATCGGCAATCGCCAAATATTGCGGTACTTGCTCATTAGGTATATTCCCCAAAAATAGAACTTTATTTTTTAACTTTAAATCATCAACTTCTCTTTTTAAATTTTCTTCTAACGGCCCCGTTCCTAAAACTAACAATTTTACCGTTAACTGTTTACTACTAACCGTTAACCGACCGACTGCTTCTATCAGATCACCGATGCCATTCTTATTCACCAACCGAGAAACCGTGATAATGACTTTTTCTTGAGCGATTATGCCTAGCCTTGACCTTAAATCTTGTTTATTGATCTGGGGAGGCTGAAATTTATTTATATCCACGCCGTTTGGCACAACGTCAACAGGACATTTGGCGCCCATGTCTTTGGCCCATTCAGCCAAAAATCGGCTGATGGCCTGGATATGATCCGCCCGCGTAAAGATCTGCTTAAACCAGCCGCTAAAAATTCCCACCCGTTTTTTAATATAATCCAGCGGGTCGCCTTCCTGCAGCGTCAATAAAAACGGCGCGGTCGGATTTTTCTTTTTGAAAAACATTGCGGCAAAACCGCCAAAAGAAGCCATAACCGCCCAAACCAGAGTATACGGCTGTTTAGCGTGCAATTTGGTGGCCAGCGCCGCGCCGCGCCAAGGCAACAATAATTTATCAATTTTCCCCCAACCCCAACCTACCCGATACACAGTTACCTGACCAACTTTTTCCTGTTTGGATAACTCTTTTTTTATCCGCGCACAAATAAAATCAAACTCCCAGCCAGGGGCTGGGCCGCCTTGGGCGGAAAAATCGCCGCCAAGGCGGTTAGTGATCTCCTTCACAGCTACCTCGGCGCCGCCGATCAAGGGGAGATAAGCAGTAGAAAAAATTAGCACTTTTTTCATGCTTTTTTGTTTGCTTCATTATCGCATAAAAAAAGCGGAAAATCAAATAAAAAACGGGCTATCGCTTAGCCTGTTTTTTACTCTAATTTTCTATTTTATTCTAAACCCATCTCTCTCTTATACTCTTTCAGCCAATCCTGTAAATTAACTGTCGGCTCCCACCCTAAAAGCTCTTGAGCCAAAGAATAATCCGCCAGGGTTTCGCGCGGTTCAACTACTGGCGGAACATAAACTTTCGCTCCGCCGATCATTTCAGCGATCTCATTAATGCTGTGGCTGCGGTTATGACCGATATTGATGGCCTCGCCCCGGCCGACCTTCTGGCTATTGGCGGCCAAAATATTAGCCCGCACCACGTCAACCACGCTGGTAAAAGCGCGCCGGTTAGTGCCATCCCCGCGCACCGTCAGCGGCTCGCCATTCAAACGCTGTTTCATAAATATGCCCAGAACCAAACAGTAAGCGCCTTCTAGGCGCTGGCGCTGGCCAAAAACGCTGAAATACCGCAAACAAACTGTCGGTAAGCCATAAATTTGAGTGAACAGGCGACAATATTGCTCGCCCATATATTTTTGCAAGGCGTAAGGGCTGACGGGATTTAGCGCCATATTTTCCCGCAACGGCATCTGCTCCTGATGGCCATAAACGGAAGAAGAAGAACTGTAAATAAATTTTTTTACTTTAGCGTCGCGGCTGGCCATCAAAACATTCAAGGTGCCATTAAGATTGATGTCGTGCGCCCCCACCGGATCAATAATTGACGGCTGAACCCGGGGCCGGGCAGCCAGATGAAAAACATAATCAATGCCCTCAAACAACGGTTTAATTTTTTCGAGATCCCGGATATCCAATTCATGGAACTGGGCGGCGGGATGAAGATTTTCTTTATTGCCCAGCGACAAATTATCAATTACCACGACTTCATTGCCCCGACCAATCAATTCATCCACTAAATTGGAACCAATAAAACCCGCCCCGCCGGTCACTAAACAACGGGCTCGGTTTTTCCGTAAGGATGTCCCCGGGCTATTTTTTTCTGGCTCAGCCGGTGGTCGGCCAGCCAATACTTCTTCGCCGTAGACGCCAGCCAACAGATCCAGGTCTTTTTGACTGGATAAAAGCAAACCAATATTTTTATTTTTCAGGCTGGCCAACACTTCCAGCCCCAACGGATCGCCGACTAAAGTTTCATAAAGCTGATGAAAGGCGGCAAAATCTTTGATAAAACAATGCCCGCCCGCTCCCCGGCCGCTTTTATGGATAGGGTCCAGGTGTGTCCGGCCAATGCGCCAATCAGCTGCCATCGCATCCCTGATCACCTCCCAGCGAACGCCCAACCTGGTCGCTAAATCGTAGAGTAAATTAATAAAAACCACTTTAAAATAGAACCAGTTGTTACCGCCATATTTTATCAGTTCCGCTTCCATTGAAGAACAAACTAGGATATATGGAGCATAAGGCAAAATTTCCATTACCTCCTGAGCCTTGCGGCGATACTCGATGTTATCAATTGGAATACCAATAATATTACGTTGGGGATTGGCGCTGTCGTGCGCGGCCGTGGCCTCGGTCAAAAATTCCGGCGAATGCAAAACAAAAATTCCGGGGTTAGCGGCCTGAAGTTTGGCGGTCGTGCCCGGCAAAACGGTTGATTTGATCACCGCGATTTTTCCCGAGCCAACCATCCCAATAACCTGTTGCAAAATCCCGTCATCAAAACCGCGAGGCGTTGTGGGCGTGGGCACGGCGATAAAAACGATGTCGCATTCACCAATGCCCTGGCCATTTTTTATATAAGGCTCCTCCAAAGCATACCGGATAACCTCAAAACCACGCCGCTCAAAATCGTCAGCGTAGCTTTTGCCTATCCAGCCCTGGCCGATAAAACCGATCTTTTTAGACATAGTCCTGTTCCTTGTTTATAAAAAATTATTCTCCGGATTTCCTATATTATAAAATAAACCCGGAATTGTCAACGAAACCCTCCAACCATCAGAAATAAAAACCGACCCCGATTTTACTTCGGGATCGGCTTAAATATCAGACTAATCAACGCCCGATCAGTTCTTTAGCCTGCTGGGCGTAACGCCCCTGCTCCGCCTTGAGGGCGTCGTCAACGCTGAATTGATACTGAAAGCCCTGACGCGTGATCTTTGAGCCATCCGCGATAATAGGATAAGTATAGGAATTTATTCCGGCCGGCACGGTCGGAAAACGGCCTCGAAAAACATACCACAAAAAAGCAAAACCTAAGCGGCCCAGCCACTTGGGGATACGGATAGTTTTTTTGCCAATGGAACAAGCCATATCCTTGAGCAACAAAAACCCCTTGGGCGCGATATTAAAAATTTCATAATCCTCTTTAACGCCGCCAAAAGCCATAAAAAACATAATATCCGCCACGTCATCCTCATGGATATACTGCCGGGCCGCTTGCGCTCCGGTGATCGGCACGATCGGCAAACCTTGTTTGACCATTTGCAATAAACCAAATCGCTTAAAAATAAACTGTCCCCGCGGACCGGAAATGGCGCAAGGCCGGACAATCAGCACTTGCGGCAAGACGGCCGAGCTAGTTGACGCCTCGGCTTTGGCGCGGACATAAGCCGTTTGCAGCTTTTCCTCAATGACCTTTTTATCCACGCCATAAAGATACTTATCTTCCCGCAACGCATCACTTTCATTGAACCAATGGTCAAGCGTGTTTTCTCTCCGGGCGCCGTAGCTAGCCACCGTGGAAAAATGGATAAGCCTCGGGATATTATTGGCAAAAACGAAATCAAAAACTTTGTCCGCCGCGATTAAGTTGCACTTATTCTGCCACTCGCGTTTTTTGCCAAAGCCCTGCCGGATAACGTAGGCGCAATGGATAACAACATCGGGCTTCCCGTATTTTAAAATCGCCTCCTGCCAGCCATCATCGCCCAGATTAAAAGTCACCCAGGCAAATTTGGGATTATTTTGGGGAAATTTAGCACTGGCATCGTTCATATCCAGCGCGACGACCTGGCTGGCCCGCTCATCCGCTAAGAAAAGTTCCGCCAGCATACCGCCCACATATCCGGCCGCGCCGGTAATAAAAATCTTCATAGGCTAATTTAAAATGTAAATTTTAAAATGAAAAATTAATGAGCCACTACGCGGCCTATTAATAAATGCGCGTAGCGCATACCCTAATTTTACATTTTTATTTTTTAACTTTTAATTTTACTTACGTTCCGCTCGTAGACAATACTGTCCTGACGGTTTGCAAAATAATGGTCAGATCCAACAAAAGCGAACGATTTTTAATATAATAAATATCGTAGGCTAGGCGCTTATGGGTTTCCTCCACCGAACGAGGCGGTAATTGCTGAATTTGCGCCCAGCCGGTTAGACCCGGTTTGATCAAATTGCGGATATTATAATAAGGGATCTCGGCTTCCAAGGTTTTAGCGAATTCCGTAAAGTCGGGCCTCGGCCCCACAAATGACATGTCGCCCTTGAGCACATTCCAAAGCTGGGGCAATTCGTCCAGTCGCGTCCGGCGTAAAAACCGGCCGATCCGGGTTATCTGTTTATCATTTTTATCCAGCCAGCGGGCATCCGCATTAACGCACATCGTCCGAAATTTGATCTGCCTAAAAACCTCGTTTTTTTGACCAACCCGAGAATTTATGAAAAATACCGGTCCACCATCATCCAGCTTGATGGCTAAAATAATAAAAGGATAAAAGACCAAAGAGATCAGGCCGAAGAACAAAGCGGCTAAAACATCTATCAGGCGTTTGAAAAAATCGTAAAAAATCTGGCGACCGGAAGAAATATTGGACAGAAGCCATTCATCATTGACCAAAGACAGAGGCGCGTATTGAAAAATACTTTCGTAGAAAGACTGGAAATTAAAAAATTCAACGCCTCGGAACATCAGATCATATAAATATTCCACGGCTTCTTTAGGCAGGTCCTTGAACGACTCTATCACGAAAATAATATTTTTTTCTTTAGCCAACGCCTCGTCCAGTATTTTTTTACCGCAACCGACAAAATCGCCAGCCAGTCGCGCGCTGTCTATTTTAATAGAAACCTTAAAACCGTATTGTTCGTTCCGTGTCAACTCCACGGCCAATTCCTTAAGCTCCGGCCCCGAGCCCACCAACGCCAGGTTCTCTTTGGCGTTCAATTTCAGTAAGAACCTGACCGCGTTCCGCCACAAAAAAAGCAAGGTGAAGGAAACCACGATATCGATGAACAGGATCGTTTTGGGCGCGATGCCATAATACGGCAAAAAATAAAAACAGGCGGTCGCGATCAAACCGTTGGCCCCTTGCGCCGCCAACAAAAGATTCAACAGGTTCTTGCGGTAGAGGTAGAACGAACGACCATAGAGGTCAGCAATGTAAAAAATGAGCAGCCAAACTGCGAAGATCGAAGAAAAAGACGCCAAGCGTTTAATAAAAAAAGTTTCTGACGGAATTTGCCAGTAACGCAAAAACAGCGTCAGCCATAGAGATAAAGCGAGCACCAAAAAATCCCCTACCAATAACCCCAAAACCAATGACCGATATCTGATCTTCTTATTCATTGATTTTAATCGGTTTTTATAATAAGATTACCTCACAATCCTATCTCAAATCAGCCAAAAAGTCAAAGTTAAAGTTATGCGAAAAATCCTCTACCTTATCACACAATCGGAGCTCGGCGGCGCGCAAAAGAACGTTCTGGACCTGGCCACAGCGCTAAAATACCGCTATAAAATCGTGGCGGCGGCCGGATCGGATGGCGGGGGCGCGCTTAACGAACGGCTGGATTCGGTCAACGTCAAAAATTTCCGCCTGCGCTGGCTGCGCCGCGCCGTAAACCCACTTTTTGATCTTCTGGCAATCTGGGAGATCGGCCGGCTAATCTTAAAAGAAAGGCCGGACATTATTCATCTGCACAGCTCCAAGGCAGGGCTGCTGGGCTCCTTGGCCGCGCGCCTTTTTTGGCCAAAAGCTAAAATTATTTACACTTCGCACGGCGCCGCCTTCAGCGCTTCTTTTTCCGCGTCAAAAAAGAAGATTTTTCTTTGGGTGGAAAAATTAACCGCCCCACTGAAAGACAAAATTATTTGTGTTTCGCAAAACGAAAAAAAGATATGGCTGGCAGACCAAGTGGCGCCGGCAGAAAAATTGACGGTGGTGGCTAACGGCTTGGACCTGGAAATCTTATCTAAAATTTTACCGGCAGATAAAGCGCGGGAAGAATTAATCGCCTTGAGCGCGCCATTATTTAAAGCTTTGGCCGGCCAAACAGACAAGATCATGCTCGTTGGCACTATCGCTAACTTTTATCCCGATAAAGGCCTGCCCTACCTCATCGAGGCGGCCGCCAAAGTTTTTCAGCGAACCGATAAAAAAATAATTTTTGTGGTGATCGGCGACGGTCTGGAACGAAAACTCTATGAAGAGGCGATCGCGGCGCGGGACCTGGACAATAAATTCGTTCTGGCCGGCGCCGTAGCCGACGCCATCAAATACCTGAAAGCTTTCCAGCTTTATGTCCAGCCGTCCTTGAAAGAGGGCTTCGGCTACTCGGTGCTGGAAGCTCTGGCCGCGGACCTGCCGATCGTTGCCTCTCATGTCGGCGGCATCCCGGAAATGATAACCAACAATATCAACGGTTTTTTGCTTTTCCCGCGCGACGTTGATAATCTGGCCAAAAAGATCCTGGAATTGATCAATAACCCGGCGCTGGGCCAAAAATTCGCGGCGGCCTCGCAACAAAAGATCCAAGATTTCTCTTTGGCCAAAATGGTGGCGGCCACGGAAAAAATATATCTAGAAAACTGACCGGCCTGTTTCATTCATTCTCTCCCCCAAAATTCTAGACGAATATTAAGCCAGCCTAAAATTAAAATCTGTTACATTAAAATACTACTATACTATAGAGTATAGTAGTATTTTAATGTCTTTTCGCCATAACGGGTTTTTGACTTAGCAACCTATCTAACCTCTTAAACAATCCCCGCTTTTGATCCATTTTCCCCAAAATTACTCTCAACCTTTCCTTTTCTCCCTCTTTCGCGCTCCTTACGATTTCCTCCAATAACAGCTGCGGCCAAAAATATATCGGGTAGCGTTTTTTTATATTACGCCATAACAAAGGATTGAACGACTTTTCAAAATCAAAGCCAACTTCGCCCGACTTATTTTCAGGAATCCTTTTTAGCACCATCCTATATCCCTCGCCCGAAAGCTTTAACCACTCGCTGACCCGAGCAATAGTTATGGGGCTAACTTTTAGAGCCGCCGAGATATCTGAATAGACGCTACCCGCCAATAACATTTCCGCCACCTTTAGTCTCTTGGCTAGCATCTCCGCTTCCTGTGCCGATAGGATGTCTTTCATAAATTGCGCGGCTTCAATCGGTTTTTTCAATTGCACGAGCGCCCGACAAAAATAAACTAGTAATTTTTCCTGTTCATCCTTGCTTAATTTTGATACCTTGGTAAATTTAGCCATTCTTAATTTTTCTTAATTTAACAAAAAAATACTATTATACTCTATAGTATAGTAGTATTTTTTATAAAAGTAAATCAGTTAATAATAACAATCTTTTTTAAAAGCCTAGTTCTTTGATGAATTTGTCAGCCTGGTCTTTATAACTGGGGTCGATTGCCGCCGCCTGCAAGGCCAGATCTCTAGCTTTTAGCTTATCCCCAGACTGCGCCATTACCGCGGCCAACCCCGCTAAAGGCGCGGCGCTATTTGGCGTCAGCGCGATCCATTCCCGATACAGCGCAATCACGTTGGCCGTATCATTAGTTCTGACATAAGCCTTGATCAGCTGATTAATATCATCCGCCCCAAAAGAATGGCCTAAGTCTCTGGCCTTAGCGATTTCCGATGATCCCAATCCTTTCTGGCCAACGCCAATGGCGATAATACCGTAATTCCAGTGAGAGAGAGCAACTGTATCATTTAATTCCACTGCTTTCTTGAACATTGCCAACGCGTCCTCCGGCCGGTTTTGAAACATCCGCGCTTGGCCAATATAAAAATAAAGTTCCTGCCTAGTCGAACTTAATTCCAGCGCTTTTTGCAACAAATTATCCGCCTCGGCCAAATAAGAATTATCTGGAGAAGCTGCTGACAAATAAACGCTGGACAGGATCATCATAAAGCGAGCGTTCAGCGGTTCCCTTTCCAAGGCGCGCTTCATGCCATCAACCGCCAATGCCACGAACTGATTTCTCACTTCTGCCGGGACACTTTGGTTTTGAATCAGCTGGATGGCCGCGTCCTGGGCGCGCATGGCGACTTCCGGCAAGCCAAAAGTGCCAATGGCGTAAGCGTCTTTAAATCTTGTTACCGCCTCGGCAATCTTGCCTGTTTGAAGATAGGTCAAAGCGCTTATGCCGGTTAGACTAGCCGAAGCCGGTTTTAGATTAAAAACGTAGCAAGAAAAAAATACTATAAAGATTAACAAGCCAACAAACAAAAAATTTGGCTTGTCTGGTTTTGCCAGGACAGCTGATTCATCCGCTCTAAAGCTTAGAAAAACAATAAAAGATAGAATGAAATAAATCAGAAGTAAGGTTACTTGGGTATCGAAAAGAAAAACATTCTGGATACCGTAAGCGATCAAGATCACCATAAAAATTGCCATCTCAAAATATTTTATTCTCTCTTTCTTCCAGGCTTGCCAGAGAAACCAAAAGGCCAGAGCCACACAAAAAAGATAAGCCGCCGCTCCCGCCAGACCCGTATTGACTAAAATATCTAGATACGCGTTGTGCGAACGGTCAAACCATGATTCAGTTGGATAAAGATCGGGATTATAAAACTTGTTAAAAACGACGTAATAATTTTCCGGACCCCAACCAAAAATTGGTTTTTCTAAAAATCCCTGCCAGCTCATTTTCCAGGCTAATAAGCGCGTTTGGGCAGTCGTTTCGGTAAAAGTAATGTGGGTTACTCGGTTTAAAGTTGGGCTACTTTTAACAAAAGCAGAGTCGCGATTTAGCCAGATTATGCCGCCAACCAAAGAAAGAAAAACGAAAAGGCCGATGGCGTATTTTTTTAATCGTTCCGGACGAGAAAATGGCAATTGGGCTAAGTCTTTTTGCCGAGCAAAAATAAAAAACAGAAACATCGCAAAGACACCAATAATAAAAGCCAAAACGGCACCGCGAGTTTCCGTCTGATACATAACAAAGAGATTCAATAACATGACTACGCCGTAAAAACTTCGCCAGCCAATTGATCTCTTCTCTAAAAACAACCACAGGGCAAAAAAGGCGTTGATTAACATATAGCCGGCCAAGAATGAAGCATTGCCAATGGTGCCATCAAGACGCGCACCGCCTGAGCTTGTGAAGATATTCAGCGCTTGACCCAGACCATAAAGCGCTTCCAAAAAACTGGCAATAATTGCAACGTCAAAAAAAGAATACCATTCTTCCTTAGTTTTAAAAATATTAGCAGCTAAAAACAGAAAGCCGACATAATGCAAGATTGAAATAACGCCGGCCATACGCTCGTAATTTGACCAAAAGCTATGATAGGTGTTGACACCAAAAATGGCAGATAAGACCATGACGCCAAAGTAGATTAAAATCCCCCGCCAGAGCCAGGAAGAGCGTGGACGATAGCGCGGGTCGACAAAAATTAAATAGAGATATAAAGCAAAAATAATTTCGATAATGATTTGAAAAAACATCTGCTTGGGAAAAATATAGGGGAAGATAAATTTACCGCTAACGATTAGAGGCATGAATAAAGAGGCGAAGAGGCCGTACTTTATCAAGCTAATGAGCCAGGAAGACTGATGATTGGTTGTGGGTTTGGACATAGCGATAAAATGACAAATTTCCAATTTCCAATGACAAATAAAATCCCAAATCCAAATGTCAAAATGAATTCCTTAGACTTAGGACTTAGTCATTGATTAGTCATTCGTCATTTGGATTTTGTCATTAAAAGATTATTTTCTTATTAACTCTAACTCGAATAAATTAAAAAATAAAATTACTTTAATCTTTCTAAGTAAGCCCTAACTTCCTTCCCCATTTTAACATCAATCGCGCTGGCTTGTGAAATTATTTCTTCGGCTTTTTGCGGCTGGTTGCTTAAGGCGTCACCCGCCACCAAGATCAGGTACGCATCTTTTTTAATAGGGCTAAGTTTTATAATTTTATTACCCAAATCTATCGCTTCATTGATTCTCTCCGAGTGCCGGCCGGAAAAATAAAGATCCAACCAAGCCAAGGCGATATAACTTCTGGGTTGATTTGGCGAGCGGCCAATTACTCTAGCTAATTCATCGGCGGCAATATTATAAAATTCTTCGTTCTGCGTCAAGACGGAGTTCTGGTTAATTTTTTCAGTATAATCTATCGCGGCCTGATAAGCAATCTCCGGCGAAGCGAAAGAATTCAAAGCCAAGGCGTCTTTCAGCAATACCGCCGCTTGCGCCGCGTCGCTGGCCGGCAAAGACAAGATCTGATTGGCGTAGTTGGCAGATAGAAGAGGCTTGAGATTATAGGAGTAAATGACAAATGACAAATTTCCAATGACAAATATTAAAAGAAGATTTTTGACAACACTTAGCTTAGTTGTCATCTCGCACTTGTCTGCCCCGCTATAGCGGTGGATGCGGGATCCATAATCCTGGATTCCCGCTTTCGCGGGAATGACAGAGAAAAAGAGTCCTTGGTTACTATTATTTATTAGCGCCAGAACGAAAAACAACATTAAATAAGAAATAAAAGAATCAAAAATAAAAAGGTTCTGAACCAAATAGGCCGTAAGCAATGCGGTAAAAACGGCAAAAAACATAAAGTTATCCGCCCGCCGCTGCCAAAGCGCCCAAAGCGCGGCACAAAATAACACCAGGTAGCCAACTAGTCCGAGCCAACCCGAGGCTAGGCCATAGTCAAAAATAAAACTGTGCGCGCGGTCAAAAGCGTAGGCCTCAAAACCGATCAATTTAGGCGAAAGGTACGGGCCAATCGCCGCTTCAAAATTTTCCGGGCCAAAACCCAGCCACGGCCGCGCCTGCCAGGCGCGCCAGGCGTCCTGCCATAAGATCAAACGGCTTTGGACCGTAGAATCGCTTAAGGAGATCGAAGTTAGGCGAGAAAGAGTGGGATTATTTTTAACGAATAAAGAATTACGAATAGAGAATAAAGAAGTAATCAGGATAAAAATTAATATTAAGAATAAAAAAGCGACCAGCTTTTTTTTATTTGTCATCCCGGATTTAATCCGGGATCCAGGATTCTGGATTCCCGCCCTTCTTGCATCAGGATCCATGACCTGCGCGGGAATGACAGAGGAAGGAGGAATAAAAAAACTCAAAATTGAAAAAACAATAATTCCCGCTAGAAGCCCTAGCCAAGCGCCACGAGTGCCAGTTAGGGCTAATGCCCAACAAGAAACAAGAAACAAGAAACAATAGCCAAAAAAATTCAAATGACCAATGACAAATTTCCAAAAAAATCCTAAATTCCAATGACCAAAATTTGATTCTCTGAATGATGAAATCGCTAAATAGCCTGCTAGGAAAATATTAAAAATCGAGTAACTGCCGAGGACACCGGCGTTGCCGATTAAAGAATAAACTCGGTCGGCTTGTGGCAAGAGATCGCTTAGACTGAAAAAGTGCTGGAAGATGGCGAGGAGAGAGGTTAGAGCGCTGGTGAAAACGGAGACTTTTATTAGCTGATAAAGAAAGCTGTCCCGTAAAGGGGCTTCGCCCCCACGGGATCTAGCGACCTTATTCTCTTTTATTTCTTTTCCGGCTCTATCTGCATTAAAAACACTAACCAACATCAAGAACCAAACGACAAAATGCAAAAGGCCAAAAAGGCCCATCCCCCGCTCCAAATTCCCCCAAAAGCTAGTATAGAAATCGGTGCCGAAAAGAGCAGAGAGGAAAAAGATTAAAAGAAAAATCAGGACTGCAACACTTATTGTCATCCCGGATTTAATCCGGGATCCAGGATTCTGGATTCCCGCCCTTCTTGCATCAGGATCCATGACCTGCGCGGGAATGACAGAGGAAGCAAGAATAACAGAGGAAGCGGGAATGACAAAGGGGCGGCCGGAATGACAAAATAT
>CAZOGP010000012.1:0-6206 GCA_964579775.1 uncultured Candidatus Saccharibacteria bacterium
CGCTGATTTCACGGTTCGGCACTATGCCGAGAAGTTCGGAATCGATGCAATACAAATTGAAGTCGCAAAAAGATTCAGAATTCTTGAGGGAAAGGAAATTGGGCAAAGATTATCAATTGACATAGCAGCTTTCTTCAGACTGCACTTTGGTTTGTAGATAGTAGGTTTGGGAGAGTATCGCCTCGGCCCCTTATGAGATTTTATAATCTCATAAGGGGCTTTTTCATGATTTGCCGTCAATACCGCCGCAGGCGACGAAAAACGTTTAATCCGACTTTAAAATAGTTCACTTTTGTCGTATTGGGGATAAAAAGTGGATAGCCAAAGACGCTAAAAGTAGAAAAATAGCCTGAACAAGCCATTTCTTTGTTTTAGAGAAAAAGCTTTTCAGGGCGGAATAGAGTGGTTGACGGGTTTTGTAAAAGTGGAATATAATAGAAGAGCAGTGGGTAATTGTGGATAAGGATGTTAATAAGTACTCGTTTCTGGGGATAACTTCTCGAGGGGTTGTCCTGAATGAGGGGAAGGGTCTTTAAAAAAGGATCCTTCGCTGCATTCAGAATAGTTAAATAATAATTTTCATAGTTAATGAGTCATCCTGGGCGAAGCGAAGGATCTCTCGTGAAAGCGAGATTCACCTTAGCGAGGAGATCCCTCGCTATGCTCGGGCTGTGCTCGGAATGACAGTAGATTTATGTTGATTGGCGAATACCAGCATACCATTGATGAAAAGAAGCGCTTGGCGATACCGGCTAAGCTGCGAAAGGAACTGGGCAAGGGCGCGGTATTGACGCGCGGTCTGGATAATTATTTGGCGTTGTATCCTTTAAAAGAGTGGGAGAAGCTGGCGGATAAGTTGAATAAATTGCCAACCGGCCAGATTGAGGCGCGCGCCTTGGCCCGAGTAATTTTTTCCGGGGCGGTAGAAGTGGAATTTGACGGCCTTGGCCGGATTTTGGTGCCGGACTATTTGAAACAATACGCGGCGATCGAAAAGAACGTGGTGATCGCCGGTATTTTTAACCACCTGGAAATTTGGGATCAGAAACAGTGGAGTGACTGTAAACAAAAAACAGAAAAGGCGGTAGGCGATATGGCCGCTAAGCTTTCGGAGATCGGATTTTAGTCATTGTCGGACCGGAGGCCGCAAACTTGTAAGCTTCGGCTTACGGCTTGCGGTCCGACAGCAATGAAGCAAATTAAAATTTAAAAATGAAAAAGTAAAAATTAAGGTATTCGCCTGCGGCGAATTTATTGAATAGATCGCGTAGCGATACAAAATTTTTTAACTTTTAAATTTTACTTTTTAACTTTTAGAATGCATATTCCTGTTCTTCGCCAGGAAGTTATAGAAGCGTTATCGCCGGAGAGCGGTCAGAATTTTATTGATGGCACTTGCGGCGCGGCCGGCCACACCTTGGCGATCCTAGAGAAGATATCTCCGGCTGGCCGAATGATATGCTTTGATTGGGACGGCGAAGCGCTGGCGCGGGCTAAAGAGATTATCGCGGCTAAAGACGTGAAGTTATTGGCCAGAGTAATTTTTATAAATGACAGCTACGCGAATTTGACGGCAGCGGTCAGTCAGGAAAGATTCGGGGAGGTGCAAGGAATTTTACTGGATCTGGGTTTGTCTTCAGGGCAGCTCGAGACGAGTGGCCGCGGATTTTCTTTTCAGAAAGACGAGGCGCTGGACATGAGATATTCTTTGAGCCAGGAACTTACGGCTCGGGAAATTTTAAATCATTGGAGTCAAGAGGAGATAGGGAGGATCTTAAAAGAGTACGGCGAGGAGCCGTTTGCCAGGAAAATTGCCGAAGGAATCATTAAAAATAGAAAGGTAAGGTCAATTTTAAAGACAACGGAATTGGTCGCCATTATTGCCTCGGTCATTCCGCGCCAATTTCAACATGGGCGCCTCAATTTTGCTACAAGAACTTTTCAGGCTTTACGACTTGCCGTTAACGATGAACTGGGAAATCTTCAAAGATTTTTGCCTCAGGCTATGGATGTTTTAGCTGAGGGCGGGAGGCTGGCGGTCATTTCTTTTCATTCTTTGGAAGACAGGATCGTCAAGAATTTTTTCCGGGAACGGGCCCAAAACGGGGCCGCGGTAATTTTAACAAAAAAACCGATTATCGCCGGCGAGGCGGAACTGGCCAGGAATCCTCGTAGTCGCAGCGCGAAACTTCGCGCCATTAAAAAATTGTAGCCTCTATGAATTAAGAATAAATTTAACTCACCCCCCGCCTGCCTTGCTTCGCAAAGCGAAGCGGGCAGGCATCCCTCTCTTTAAAAAAGAGAGGGATGCTTCCTCCTCTTTTTCTAAAGAGGAGGTTAGGAGGAGTTAAGTTTACAATTTGCTAAAATCCGTAATTTGCAGGAAAGTTAGTCATTTGTTTCCTAACCTAGAAATCTGGACATATGACCTATTGCAAGCATAAAAAATCGGCTTTTGCCGATTCCAAAAAGGGAAGCACTTCTTTAGCCATAGCCATAATCTTTGGATTATTTTTTTTGAGCGTTATTTATTTGGCGCAAGCCAACAGCGTGGTGGCAAAAAACTTTGAATTACGCTCGGCGCAAAGCTCCCTGAAGGCAAAACAGGATGTCAATCAGCAGCTAATGATCGCGCTAACACAAGCCCGTTCACTGGAGAGCCTGGCCAGCGCGGCTAAGGAGCGGAACTTAGTGGCGGTGGAGAAAGTCGATTATTTAAAGCTGGTGCCGGAGTTTTTTGCTTTCTCACAGAAGCCATAATCGCTAGCGACCTTCGATGCTAAAATTCGGAAATTTACGACTTTATACTTTATTGGTTCTATTGGTATTGGTGGCGGGCATCGTTATCGTCCGCTTGTTTTCTCTCCAGATAATCAGGCATGGCTATTTCACGGCTTTAGCCAAAGACCAGCATGAGGTATTGGCAAAATTAATTCCCCGGCGCGGGGAAATTTTTATTCAGGAAAAGGGTGATGTTTGGCATCCGTTGGCGACGAACCGCTCTTTCCAGGCGGTTTTTTTGGTGCCCAAAGAGGTGGTTGATAAAAATGAGGTGGCGCAAGAACTGGCGCCGCTGGTAGGCCTGGCGGCAGAAAAAATCCTGGCTAAATTACAAGACCCGCAAGACCCGTATGAACCGTTAAAATCAAAATTGGACGATGAAACAGCGGCTGAAATTAAAAATTTGAATTTGCCGGGAGTACATTTAACTCCGGAAGATTGGCGATGGTATCCGCAAGGAAGCTTGGCGTCAAATGTTCTTGGGTTTATGGGGGTGCAAGACAACCAGCGGGTCGGCCAATACGGCCTTGAGCAATACTATCAGGAATCATTAGCCGGCCGGAGCGGTTTGCTGGATTCGGAAAAAGACGCCATGGGAAATTGGCTGCTGATGGGTGATTATAATCTGGAGCCGGCTCAGGACGGCTCGAGCCTCTATTTAACACTGGATCAGAATATTCAATACGCGGTTGAGCAAAAGATGAAGGCGGTGATAGCCAAGTGGCACGCGGCCGGCGGCTGCGCCATTGTGATGGAACCAAAAACCGGTGCGATCTTGGCGATGGCCAGCTTGCCGGATTTTGATCCTAATGAATATCAAAAAACCAAGAACGCCGATTATTTTATGAATTCCTGTACGCAAAAACTCTACGAGCCCGGTTCGATTTTTAAGCCCGTCGTGATGGCGGCGGGACTGGATACGGGAAAAATTTCTCCCGAAACAAACTACACGGACACCGGGCTTTTACATATCGGCAATTGGACAATTCAAAACTCTCAACAAAAAACGTACGGGTTAAGCACCATGACCAAAGTTCTGGAGAATTCAATTAATACGGGTGCAGTTTTTGTGCAAAGATTGATCGGCGGAGAAATCTTTCAAAAATATATTGAAGCTTTTGGGTTTGGCAGCTTAACCGGGGTTGACCTGGCCGGTGAGGCGAGCGGAAATTTAAAAAACATTGAAGAGAATAAAGAGATAAATTTCGCGAATGCCGCTTTTGGACAAGGGGTTTTAGTAACGCCATTGCAAATGGCGGCGGCGATTGCCGCTATTGCCAACGACGGCAAACTTATGCGACCATATGTGGTGGCCAAAATCGCGGCGCCGGACGGCCAGGAGCAGGTGACGCAACCTGAAGTAATTCGTCAGGTAATCGCGCCGCAAAACGCCGGCCAGCTCACGGCCATGCTGGTGAGCACGGTGCGCAACGGCTATGACAAAGTGAAATTGCCGGGCTACTTTGTGGCCGGAAAAACCGGTACCGCCCAGGTTGCCGATAGTCATGGTTATTCGGCGACCGAGACGAACCATTCTTTTGAGGGCTACGCGCCGGCCTACAACCCTAAGTTTTTGATTTTTTTGAGGATGGAAAAGCCTAATGGCATTCAGTTCGCTTCCGAGTCCCTATCGCCGGTTTTTACGGATTTAGCGCGGTACTTGTTCAATTATTATGAGATAGCGCCGGAGGAATAAATAGGCGCTCGGCCACCCGCCTCGAAAAACCGCCGTCGGCTGCGCGTGCCAGTATAAAATATAATACCAGCCGCGGCTTGTGTCTCGACGCCTCTCAATAATTATGCAGACAACGTAGCGGGGGCGTCTGCGACACATTTTTCTCGGCGGCAGCCTCGCTTAGGATTAAGAGAGGACTGAGCGTTTCAGAAAAGCAAATCCTCGTTCCCGGTTTAATTAAAATTTTTCGTATGCACGAGAAAAATCGGGTATGTTTAAAGTAAGATTATGCCTAAAAAAATTCTAATTTTTATATTGCGCGTATTGGCTCAAGCGATGCTTTGGCGGTATAAGCCCGTGGTTATTGGCGTTACCGGTAGCGTTGGCAAAACTTCCGCCAAAGAAGCGATTTGGGCGGTTTTGGAAGGCCGGTTCAATGTCCGCCGTAACATAAAAAATTATAACAATGAGATTGGCGTGCCTCTGACGATCTTGGGTCAGGCCAGCGGCGGCCAATCGTTGTGGCGGTGGCTCCAGATATTTTTAGTCGCTTTCTTTGAGGTTTTTTACACGAGAAGATATCCGGAAGTTTTAGTTTTGGAAATGGGCGCCGACAAGATCGGCGATATTTCGTATTTAACGGATTTTATTAAATGCTATATGGGCGTGGTAACGGCGGTCGGCGAGATCCCGGTGCACGTTGAATTTTTCCAGAGCGCCGATCAGGTGGCCAAGGAAAAATCCAAATTGGTCAAAAGTTTGGGCGGCGAAAGCTGGGCGGTTTTGAATTATGACGATCAGCGCGTGCGCGCGATGATGCGCAAAACTTCAGCTCAAATTTTTACTTACGGATTTGACGCCAAAGCGGACTTGCGCGCTTCCAACTTTGAGCAGCGGCTGGAAGATCTGGCTGAAGCCGGGATCTCTTTTAAAGTTGATTATCAGGGCAGCAACGTGCCCATTCGTTTGCGCCACGTTTATGCCCCGCACCAGGTCTATTCGATCTTGGCCGGCGTGGCCGTTGGCTTGATTTTTAAAATGAATTTGGTGGAAATCGCAGAGGCGTTGAAGAATTATCAGCCGCCGATCGGCCGCTTGCACCTTATCCGCGGCATCAAGAATACCTGGCTTATTGATGATACATATAATTCTTCGCCGAGTTCTTCTTTGGGGGCCTTGGATCTGTTGGCTAAAATGGCGGAGGCCTCTGGCGGCGGCGAGCCGGTCAGAAAGATAGCGGCGTTGGGCGATATGCTGGAATTAGGTTCTTTTACCGAGGAGGCGCATCGGCAAATCGGCGCGAAGGCCTCGCGGGTGGCGGACATCTTATTGGCGGTCGGCGAGAAATCAATTTTTATGGCGGACGAAGCCAAAAAGAACGGTTTGGCCAATGAGAATGTTTGGTATTTTGCCAGTTCCGAGGAAGCGGGCCGCGAGCTTCAGAATTTGATCAGGGAAGGCGATATTATTTTGGTTAAGGGTTCACAGGGCATCCGGATGGAAAAAATCGTCAAGGAGTTAATGGCCGAGCCCGAGCGCGCTAAGGAATTACTGGTGCGACAGGAAGAGGGATGGGATGACCGTTAGCCGCGGATAAAACGGATTTGGGGCGGATTGACGCAGAAAAACCGTTAACCAGACGGTTTTTTAGTTGA
This sequence comes from uncultured Candidatus Saccharibacteria bacterium, assembly GCA_964579775.1. Classification (GTDB taxonomy): domain Bacteria; phylum Patescibacteriota; class Minisyncoccia; order Portnoybacterales; family GWB1-42-6; genus UBA8475. The sequence continues at coordinate 6,112 of CAZOGP010000012.1, forward strand.
AAAAAGCGAAGAAAGATGGTAAATTAAGATTACAAAATACCGAACATAATTCACCCTAACCCCCTCTTTCATTAAAGAGAGGGAACTCCTCCTCT